>NZ_KV810963.1:12094-31816 GCF_001812965.1 Actinomyces sp. HMSC075C01 | reverse complement strand
CGCCGAGTGGATCACCCGGCGTGGTGGTCACTACCTTCTCACGCCTCTGGGCAACCAGAAGACTCTGCGCAAGGCGCTCAAGGCCCTGCCCTGGAAAAACGTCCCATCCACCTCCTGGATCGATACCAGTCATGGGCGGCGGGTGCGGCGCACCGTCAAGGCCCTCGACGTCCCTAAGTGGGTGGACTTCCCCGCAGCCGCTCAGGTGGTCCAGCTCCGACGCACCAGGACCATCAAGAGCAGGAAGCATGTTGAGGTGGTCTACCTGATCTGCTCCCTACCCATGACCGACGCCCAGCCCGAGGCCATCGCCGCCTGGATCCAAGGGCACTGGGGAATCGAGAACCGTCTCCACGTCGGTCAGAGACGTCATCTTCGACGAGGACCACCACCAGCTACGCACCGCTAACGGCCCCGAGATCATGGCCGCACTACGCAACCTGGCCATCAGCCTCATCCGCCTCTTCCACGGCGCCAGCACCTCCATCGCCTCAACCACCAGATCCCTGTCCAGACACCCCAAACAAGCCATCAAACTACTCACCCAACCAACCCCCTAAACCAACTTTGCCGACCCCCTGACAGGCCACACACGACGGACCCAGAATGCGCAGGGGCCAGCATCATCATGGGGCACAGCCGGCGAGCATTAGCTTCAGCCTCTGAGCGTCACCACTAAATAGCCTTTCTTGCGGATACCGTCGACGGAGAGCCGTTCGATCCGGGATCAGAATCAAGAGAAACAATTATCCCACCCGGACACAATGCCGCAGAATCGCTTCCGACTCCAAACTGCGGCAGCATAACTCCGACCCACGGCGATTCGGAGGCGCTATCGCGGCGAGAAGTCCCACGAGCCTGGCGAGTCGCATCATTCTGCCTGACAACAAACTTGCTGCCATACGCGATTAGCCCTCCATTGTCCACACTCTCTGAGAACACAGGAGAATCCACTACACCAGAATATGGAGTGTCTATATTCTGACCATCATCCCCCATAACGGCGCGGTACGTTGCGGCTGAATCGACAGTCGTCACCTTTCCTGCGCGAACATCGAATACATTCAGCTCCAATTGGTAGGTATCACTCTCACTCACCTCGTCAACACGTTTGGCACTCCAGGTGGACACAGACTGAGCGCTGGCCTCAATACCCACGACGCGCTGGCTACGCGACCCTCCTTTATTTTTGAGAGACACGGTTCTGCCGGTGTCGACATCCTGAATCACCCCCTTATCGATATCATTGACGACCCAGCCACCAACATTAATGATTCGTCCATTAATCACTGAAGCCGTAAACCCTGTATTATGTGAATTATCGTATTTCCACCTTTCAGATACGGGTGCACGGAAATACTGATCGGACAGGGTTTCGACACTTATCAAAGAATATCTCGTCGGATCATCCTTCTTACTCCGAGCAAGAACTGTGGAATGACCTCCAGGCCCCGGGATCACCGCCTTCTCAATATCCAGAGGCGCGAGCTCACGACCACTGGCAGTATCGTAGACCCGACGGTTGATGACAGCCGTAGAATCGGTCAACTGTACGGTCGGCACCGATCCAGAAACTTGGACATCGAGAGCGATCTTACCAGTATCTGTATTGAGGACCACGATACGCGTGAGGTCCTCTGGAGAGTCTCCGCTATCAAGACTTCCTTCAAGCGTGACATCGAAGGCATAGGCGAGCCATGCACCGTTGGGCGAGGTGAAGGCAGATTCTTTCTCGTAAATGTTGACACCCCCCAGAGAACTGACATTGTTCTCATGAGAGGAGTCCTTCATATCAGTGGTGGCGAAGGCCCACGTGGCTTCCCCCGTCGAGGAGTCCAGACCATAGACACCGGCGTCAGTGACAACAACCGCACCACGCACTCCGGCAAGAATCTGCTTCACATTCACGTCACCGAAGGAGACCTTCCAATCGGAATCAGCAGCCGACTGCTCCTGGCCGACAGCCACCTCCGCTATTTTCTCCACACTCGGATAACCCTCATAATGAGGTGAAGCGTTCGCCGTGACGTGGATGAACGGATCGATACGTCGGTTGATGATCATTGGCGCTGCCACAGCGAGCGCCATAGCAGTCGCAACACCAACGACCCCCATTCCGAGACGCTGCGCGTACATGCCCACGTGCCTCCGGTCACCACTCTCTTCACTCTCCTCGTGCTGAGATTCTCTGGGCACCGGCAGCCTGGATGCCACACTGGATAAAATGTCACTTACAGTGATATCAAGCTCCACATCATCGTCGGACTCAGAGGCGACAGAGCTATTCCGGCTCTCCGGAGACGGCAGGGAGGCGTGAGCGTATGCGCGCCCTGCAATGTTGGTCAGAACAGCGAGAGTGAAACAACCCCACGCCGTCATCAGCTGACCGACGAAACCAGGAATGCTCATGCCCGACCGACTGATATCAGAGAAGCGATCAATAATAGGATGGGCGACAACGGTAGTCAGAGCAAGAATAATGGCCGCACCCCAGAAGCTGCCAGCAGTCAGCCGCTTAGATGGACGCGTCGCCCAACCGGCACACAAGGCGGCTATCGCAATCAGCACCGCCCAAATGCACCACGACTCACCGGTCACGGGCAGCGGCGAGCGTACAACATCAATAAACCCCATTAGCACCAGAATGAAGGCCGCCACACCCGCCGCCAGACTGACGCCGATGAGAAAGCTGAAAACCAGCCACCGACGCCGTAACGGCCGCCTGGAAACGGCATGAGACAAATCCGGCTGCTCGTCGGGGTCATCGGACCACCGCGTCTCTTCGTCGCTCATGGAGCCAGTCTCAGTTTCTCGACGCATGGCAGACAATGGGGAGTTCGAACCACTCGGCTGGATATGCTGAGCCTACGGATCCAGGATTCCTGTTCCCAACGACATCGACTGCCTCCTTCTGGGCAGGATGCCCCTACCCGCAGGACTGGTCGCGGGATCTCGAGAGGCCACAGACGGACGCGGGCCAAGCCGGTTGAAACGCCGGCGGGCGCCGAGCCGGAGGTTGGGAAAAACAAGCCTCATCGTCAGGGTGACAGAGCCCCGCCGCCCGGGGGAGACTACGAGGTGAGCGGTCTTACTCCCGACCCGCACCCCACGGGGCCGCCCGCGACACGACTGGCAGGACCGGCGGCGTCCCAGCACGACGCCTCTGTTCGGAAGGACACCTCCATGACCTTCACCTACACGCTCACCTGCACACTCGACACCACCGCGGCCCTCCCGCCCGTGGCCGGCAGTGAGGAGCAGCGCGCCTACTGGGTCACCCCCACCATCCTGGCGTGGCCGCTGTCGCTGCTGCCCCGGGGGATGGACCGCGAGGTCGTCGTCACCGACGCCGGCGCCCCCCTCCCCGGCTCCGGCCTCGCCCTGCGTCTCATCACGGCGCCCGACGGCGGCGCCGCAGCCATCCACGGCCGGATCCTGGGCGCGGATGGCATGCCCGCCCCGACGGTCACGCCCCTGCGCATCGTCGGGAACCTTCCCGGAGAGGTCCTCGCCGCACACCCCCATCTGGAGGGCTACATCGCCCTGAGCGCGACCGACGCCGCCGGCACTCCCCTTCTCGACGACGACGCCGTCGCCTCCGCCCTGACCGGCCAGGTCGCCGTCGCCCAGTACGTCGGGGTCCCGGACCCCACCGAGGCCGCCGACGTCAGTGGCGCCCGCCTCGACGCCTTCACCGGGGTGCAGACCGCCATCCTCCTGGACCACCTCTACGCCGAGGCCGCCACCCGCGCCGAGCTGGGCGTCACCTTCACCGGCGGCCTGCCCTCCTTCGCCCTGTGGGCGCCCACCGCGCAGGCCGTCACCCTTCTGACCTGGGAGACCGGTGACCCGCTGGGTTCGGTGCCGGAGGTCCCCGGCCCGCCGCGACGCACCCCGGCCGTCCGCACCGGCGACGGCCGCTGGGTCGTGGCCAACCACCCCGATTCCCCGGCCGACGCCGCCTCGAGCGCCCCCGGCGGCGGGCCCGACCCGAGCCGGCCCGGCGCCCCCATCGCTGCCGGCTGCCAGTACCTGTGGGAGGTGCGAGTCTACGTGCCCTCCACTCGACGCGTGGAGACCAACGTCGTCACCGACCCCTACTCGACGGCGCTGACGACGGACTCGACCCGCTCGGTCGCCGTCGACCTGGCCGACCCGCGCCTGGCCCCCGAACGGTGGGCCACCACCCGGGCGCCGGCGGTCCGCAACGACTCGGCCCGCAGCATCTACGAGCTCCACCTGCGGGACTTCTCCGCCGCCGACGACACCGTCCCGCCCGAGCTGCGCGGCACCTACCGGGCCTTCACGGTGACCGGCTCGGCGGGCGTGCGCCACCTGACCGAGCTGGCCCGGGCCGGCATGAACACGATCCACCTGCTGCCCACCTTCGACATCGCCACCATCCCCGAGCACCGCGGCTCCCAGCGCGCCCCGAACATCCCCACCGGCGCGCCCCCGGCCTCAACCGACCAGCAGGCCGCCGTCGCGGAGGTGGCCGACGACGACGCCTACAACTGGGGCTACGACCCGCTTCACTGGGGCGCCCCCGAGGGCTCCTACGCGACCGAGGGGCACCAGGACGGCGGGGCGCGTGTCGTCGAGTTCCGCGAGATGGTGGGGGCCCTGCACGACCTGGGCCTCCAGGTGGTCCTCGACCAGGTCTACAACCACACGGCCGCCTGCGGGCAGGACCCGCGCAGCGTCCTGGACCGGGTGGTGCCGGGCTACTACCACCGTCTCGACGCCGTCGGGCGGGTGACGAGCTCGACCTGCTGCGCCAACACGGCCACGGAGAACGCCCTGTGCGCGCGCCTCATGGTCGACTCGGTGGTGCGCTGGGCGCGCTGGTACCGGGTCGACGGTTTCCGCTTCGACCTCATGGGCCACCACCCGCGCGCCGTCATGGAGCGCGTGCGGGCGGCCCTGGACGAGCTGACGCTGGAGGCCGACGGCGTAGACGGCCGCTCCCTCTACCTGTACGGGGAGGGCTGGAACTTCGGGGAGGTCGCGGGCAACGCCCTGTTCGTGCAGGCCACCCAGGGTCAGCTCGACGGCACCGGGATCGGCGCCTTCAACGACCGCCTGCGCGACGCCGTCCACGGCGGGAGCGCCTTCGACCCCGACCACCGCGTCTTCCAGGGCTTCGGCACCGGCCTGCTCACTCAGCCCAGCGGCCTGGACCACCGCAGCTGGCACGAGCAGTCGGCGGACCTGGCCCACCGCACCGACCTGGTGCGCTTAGGCCTGGCGGGCAACCTCAAGGACTACGTCATGACGATCTCGGACGGGTCGGTGCGCCGCGGCATCGACCTCATCCACAACGGGGCGCCGGCGGCCTTCGCCTCCCACCCCCAGGAGAACGTCAACTACGTCGACGCCCACGACAACGAGACGCTCTACGACCTGCTGGCCTACAAGCTGCCCCAGGGCATGCCGGTGGCCGAGCGGGTGCGGATGAACACGGTGTGCCTGGCCACGGTGACGTTGGCGCAGTCGCCGGCCTTCTGGTGCGCGGGCACTGAGCTGCTGCGCAGCAAGTCCCTGGACCGGGACTCCTACAACTCCGGGGACTGGTTCAACACCATCGACTTCACGGGGCAGTCCAACGGTTTCGGTCGGGGCCTGCCGCCGGCCAGCCGCAACGAGGGCTCCTGGGGCATCCAGGGGCCGCTGCTGCAGGACGACTGGCTGCGGCCCTCGCCCGAGGAGATCGCCGCGGCCCGCTCCCAGGCCCTGGACCTGCTACGGCTGCGCGCCTCGACGCCGCTGTTCAGTCTGGGCTCGGCCCGCCTCATCCAGGACAAGCTGAGCTTCCCAGGGTCGGGCTTCGGGGCGCCGGCGGGAGTGATCGCCATGCTCATCGACGACACCCGGGGCGGGTGCGACGTGGACCCCGAGCTCGACGCCGTCCTGGTGGTCTTCAACGCCTCGGGACAGACGCTCACTCAGCCGCTGCCCGAGCTGGCGGGCCGGGACTTCCGCCTCTGCCCCATTCAGACCGAGGGGGCCGATGAGGTGGTGCGCCGTACCGGTTTCGACCGCGCCAGCGGCACGATCTCGGTGCCGGCGCGCACCGTGGCCGTCCTGGTGCAGCCCCAAAGCCGCTGAGACAGCAACTGCGCCCGGCCGTGGCTCAACATCGAGGAGAACTGTCACTTTTGGCGACTATTCCCCGCCCCTCACCGCTCTGCTCCAACCGGCAAACCGTCCTGACCTGGGCATATGCCCGCAAGCCTTGGGCGACCGAGGAGCAGATCGGCCCTAAAAGTCGCCCACAGTGACACAAAGCGGTTCCGGGCGGCTGATTCACAGGGCATGCGCGGGTTCAGCCCCCACCTAAGACGTCATCGGGGTCGACAACGCCGCCGCGCAGGGCCAGCAGCACCAGCTGGACCCGGTCGCGGCAGCCGGTCTTGGACAGCAGGTGGCTCACGTGGGTCTTGACCGTGGGCATGGACAACCACTCCCGGTCGCAGATCTCCTGGTTGGTCAGACCCATGGCGATAAGCGCCAAGATCTCGCGCTCGCGCTGAGTCAGGGCTGCGACCCGCTGGGAGGCCTCCGCCACCCGGACCGCCTCGACCGAGTCCTCAGAGGCATGGCGTCCGGCCCCATCCCCGACTCGCCTCCCGCTGACCTGCCCGGTGCGCACGGCGGTGAGCAGCCGGCGAGTGGGTCCCGGGGAGATAACGGAGTCGCCGTCGTGGACGGTGCGGATCGCGGCGATGAGGTCCTGTGGTGGGGTGTTCTTAAGCAGGAAACCGGCCGCACCGGCCTCGATGGCGCCCATGACGTAGCCGTCGGTGTCGAAGGTGGTCAGGATGACGACCCGCCCGGTGATGCCGCGGGCCATGAGCTCGCGGGTAGCGGCCAGGCCGTCGAGGGCCGGCATCTGCACGTCGAGGAGGAGGACGTCGACCGGGTCGGTGGCGTTGCGCGCGAGTGCTTCCTTGCCGTTGGCGGCGCGCCAGACGACCTCCATATCCGGCTGCGCTCCCAGCAGCATGGCCAGCCCCATGGTGAACAGCGGCTCGTCGTCAGCCAGACCCAGGCGTATCACAGGCACCTCCCCTTCTTGACGTCGACTCACCGGAAGTATCCGCTCTCCGGGTACAGCCTGTGCGGTTTTGTGCCGACGAAGTGCCGACGACGCCTGAGAGGTTCGCCATATCAGAGTGATTGGTTCTCACTCTAGGCAAGCAAGAAGCCCCACCTTTACCCGTCACGCCAGCGAAGACCACCGACCAAAATGATCAGGAAACATTGCAATACCCCAGACTCAACGGCCGCCACAAAGTAAAACTCAACACCCCTAAACGCCCTTGAGTTGGCGCAGTTCAAGCACATATCCTCGCCACACTAAACCGAGAAATACTCCGTCACTAATACGCCTCTCATTTGATTGGTCACCATAAGAAGAACTAAATAACCCCTTTCCGAAAACGATTCAAGATCATCAAACAACCGACGAGAAGTAGTTTACAAACCACCCCCCGAAAAGCATCAAAACCAGCATCGCCAGGACTGGAAAGCAGTACACAACAATACCCGCCCAAAAGCTTCGCGTAGTGCAATGTAAGAACGTCCGCACAGCCTTATGGCCTCGTTGCCATTCTCGGAAATGCCCCTCTTCTAGGCTTAAGCACTTTTCTAAAACTGCCTCGAACCTAGATGTGACTAACTCAAAATCAGTACGACAGACATCGATGAACACCCCCATTGCGACCACCCACACCCCTAATATCGCCACAATCGCTGCCGGATACAGCACTGCCGTCCAGCCGACGCTCAAGACACCATTTATTCCAGACGATTTCAATGCATTGCCGACATCGATCGACACAACCGCCCCCCAGAATGCAGCAACACCAAACATAACCGCACTCAGCATGACGCGATAATATTGATATAAGCGATTGAGCAAGGAGTAGCGCGCAGTAAGTGGCTCGGGCGGCGGCACCAGATACCCAACCACCAATAGCGTTATTGCCGATATAAACATGCAGACCAAAAGCAGCACACCCACACAGAATAACAACTTAGAGGTGTGAAATATGCGGACCTCCAGCATTATCAAAGGAAAAACGACAGTCGGCACAACAACCAGCCAGGTCCTCCACCACCTAGCCAACTTTGTCACGAACCTGAGTGAACCTTCACCTCGCACCTGCACGGTCTGATCGACGCTCACGCTCTCTCCTTCCACATGCGAGAACCCTGACGTTCAGAGCTGCGAGCCACGTTACGACAGGGGTATGACATCTATTCCCGCTTCTTAACACCTTCAGGCAGACACCCCAGGTGTCCGCGGCTCTCCGTCAAGCATGTTGGCCCTAGGGGCAGCCATGCCCCCCCCTGCGTGGGCACCGAGCCGCGGAGGACCGAGGAGCAGATCAGCTCTAGAAATCGCCCGCAGTGACAAGGAGGCGGTTCCGTGCGGCTGAATCAGAGGATGTCCGCGGGCCTTGAGGCCCGCCCAGGCTCATCTATGACCGCCCTGACGAAGGTGCGGTGGTCTCCCGGTCGGCACCCCCTCCGAGGTTCGGCCCTCACCCGGCCTTGGCGAAGTGGTTGAGCAGGGAGTCGATGTCCTGCTGGATGCAGCCCCAGCGCACGATGTGGGCGCCTGTGCCCTCGTAGTGCTCGTAGCCAATGCCGGTACCGCCGAGCGCCTTCTCGAAGTTCTGCTGGCTGGGCAGGACGACGCTCTCGTAGCGATCGCTTTCGGTGCCGGCCAGAGACGAGGAAGACGCGCTTGCCGCGGTAGCTCTCCACGTGCTCGACCGGGTTGTCCGCGCTCACCCGTGCCTGGTCCCACGGGATTCCGTAGATGGTGCCGCCCTTGAGGTCGGTGGCGCCGGCGGTGAAGTTCGCCCAGTGGACCACCGCCCCGTCCTGGATACGCAGGTCGGCCGGCCCCGAGTGGCTGGAGACCGACGCGAAGAGCTCGGGGTACTTCGCGGCGTACTTCAGGGCTCCGAAACCGACCATGAAGAAGCCGGAGATCGCGCGACCGGAAGGCCGCCCGGTTGTGGCGAAGGTGGCATCAACCCAGAGGATGAGCTCCTTGATGTGAAAGGTCTCCCAGTTGCGCGGCCCCACGTTGGAGGACTCGGGGTCGCAGTACCAGCCGGCCGCCCCGCCGTCGGGCATGACAACAATGGGGTCGCGCCCTGCGGTGTGGTTGCGGATGTCGTACTTCGTGTCGAAAGTCGAGTAGTCCTCGCCGCCGCCGTGCGGCAGGAAGAGCACGGGTAGCGGCGCAGGTGTCGTAGCCGTCGGGCAGCAGCACGTTGACGCGCGACAGCCAACCAACCGACGACGTGGCCAGCTTGTAGTACTGCATACGACCGTGGTCCTCGTGCTCGGCCACCGTGAGGACTTCCTGGGCCGGGGCCGATCCGGCGACGACGGCGCCGCCCCAATGACGGGGGCGGCGGCGAGCCCACCCACCCCTTGAGCAGGGTCCGTCGGCTGAGCTGGTGGGCTCAGGCACCTCTGGGCCGCCGACCGGATGGCGAGTTGGCGGGCGAGGTCCGTGCACTGAAAGGCATGGCATGTCCTTGGTGGTCGACGATGACGGCAGTGGCGGGGCGGACCTACCGCCCCGGAGTCCGGCCGACCGACGGACACCGACCAGCCCTTGTGACAGGGCCTCACGGCGCACCCCCATCGGCGCCCACCTATGAGACTTGGTTCACACTCTATGCTAACCGCATGGTTAATACATCCCTTGTCAAGACCACTCCGAGGACCTCAGGCGTCGAGCAGGGCGCGCAGGTTGCGCACGCACCGCTCGAAGGCCTTTCGGCAGGACATGCCGGTGGTTCCGGAGTTCCGGGAGGCGAAGCGGAAGACAATACGACCTCAGACCTCCAGCGCCGATGGCTTCAGCAGACAGACGCCACTCATCCAGCCAACACGACACGCATACAAACCCAGAACGGCGACGCACTGATAGCATCCAACAGAACCGCCACCAACGTTACAACTGCCGCATACGAGCTTGATGATGGAACATCACCAGGTAGCGTTGTCACGACCACTGGGATTGGACGAGAAGAAAAGTTCATCGCGGCCGGAAGCCTGTCGTCAATCGAATCAACCTAAAAAATCCCTCAACAGGAAAGGGCATACGTGAATAAAATTCACTCATGCGATCGTATCGACTTAAGCCGCCTGCATGAATCCTACTTTTTTGGCCTCGTAGCCGTGATGTGCTTCGGTGCAGCCATTCTATTTATCAAGTTGACCCCCGCTCCTATGGAGATTCTATACCTAGGGATCGGCTTGTTTCTCACTTCGTATGCCATCAATCGAAATATGCAGTTCAAGTTCGCTCAGCACTCCTACAAAAAATGGAATGCTAGACCAGGCCGCATTGAGTTCGGTCCATGCTGGTTCTTCAACTTGTGGAGCATTCTGACGATAATCATTCTGGTACTTACCATAGTCACCGCGGCCTGGCTGACGCATTTTGGTGGAACACCATACTCAAGCCGGACGCAATTAAGAATCGCGATGATGGTCGGGATCTTACTGATCTTATCATTAGTCAGCCTGCTTTCATTTCCATTTGGGAGATGGACGAAGCCTGAAATCGTTATCGACTCGATCGGAGTTCACCTATGGCCCGCTGGGCGCTATCGAACCATGATCCCTTGGGCGGCACAGCCGAGAGTTTTGGGCTGCGTGAGACATAACGGCACGCCCGTTGCTCTCATAGAGACCAGAACCGACTCATTTTACTATTTTCCGATGTTCACGCTCCCCCTGGGGTACGTCCAGCTTCAAAGAGTTCTTGAGTTTTACTCAGGTTACGCTGATGCGCGTCGAAGTATCGGTACGCCGCAAGGCCTTGTACACGTACGAAGCCTGATGGATTTTCCAGTCTCTGAAATAGCCAAGGACCTTCATAGCCAGTGAACTTCGACGTTCTATCGACTTGAACTGCCGCCCGACAGGCCATCACCTCACCTCAGCAGGAAGCGTGTTTGTATGACTGTGTTTCAGAAGCTCTCCCCCACGGGCGGAGGCAAGTCCGCAGCGCAGAATTATGGACGCGCAGACCAGTTGAGGGGCCTGGAGGCATTCATCATGCTGATAGCTGGGGTCGGACTGGTACTCCTGTCCTTCACCTATCACTCATCCACTGCGTTCGTTGCGTGGATGCTGCTCATGGGCTGCTCCAGCATCGCTTACGGGCTCCACAGATACATCATCTACGCTCACATCCACCAGGCAGAACACCGTTGGCACTGCGATGGAACTCGCGTCGCATTCGTCCCGCCTTGGCTGTGCGAGACCGGCGAGATTCTTGTGCACTCAATGATGACGCTGTCATCACTGCTTTCTCTGTGTCTTGCAGTACTCTCTAGCCTCAATGAACCAGGTGACACCAAGGCCTTCTGGCTCTCGCTCCTGACGACCGCCTTTTGTGCATTCGCATGGGCGTCCACTCCCCTGTATCGTCCCGGATCTCCCGTCTTCGAGGCATCTCCTCACGGCATTCATCTGCGGACAGCAGGGCTTCGCCGTACATTCGCCTCCTGGGACTCATCGCCTACGTTTCAGACATACGGAACAATAAGAGGAGTCCCTCGTGTCACCCTGGCAACGAGTAGCGAGACGATCTACTTCTCAATAGGTGGCATACCTTTCGGCTGCGAACAGCTACACAAGCTCTTGGTGTTCTACCGCGATCATCCTGAACTTCGTGGCGAACTCACTCAGCAGCGCGGCCTGGAACGGGTTCAGGAACTGATGTACGCCTCGTTGAATGAGGTGGAAGCAGGTCTCGCCAGAGAACGCACCCAGTCCGCGAATCAACCAGATCCCTCACCGCCCCAGGGGGTCGGCGAGGTCGGTGGGTGAGGGTGTCTGAGCCGCTTTGATGGGGTGGTGTGTCGCTGGGACGGGGGCGCGGGCGGGGCTTGCCCCTGTTGCAGCACTTCTTCTACACATCTACAAATTTGACGGTAGGATCTGCTTCGAAAGCTACTCGCCGCCTCGTCGGAGGCGACTCGGAACGATCAGTTGGTTTGGGACACTAAATTTTAGAACACCAATTCACTTACAGAGGTATTGACCATTTCCTACCGAAAGAGGGCGATGCACACTATTCTTTACCATCATGGAGCGCGTGATGTTACCTGAAATTCGCGACTGCGAACGAGTTGACGCACTACGTCTCCGCACGCCATTCTATATGCTCGCTTCCGGAGTCGCCCTTCTGCTCATTTCATTAATTTATCGTTCCTCAAGCTCTGCTCTGTTTGCGCTCTTTCTCTTAGGGCCTGTTATGTAAGTCGTTTGAGCCAGTGGTCGATGCTGGCGATGTGGATGGTTGCTCGGTAGCGTACGGCGAGCTTGTCGTAGCGGGTGGCCAGGGCCCGGTGGTGCTTGAGGTGGCTGAAACCGCGTTCCACGGCGTTGCGGTCCTTGTAGGCGGCGGCGTCGAAGGCTGGTGGGCGCCCGCCGCGTGGGCCCCTGGCCTTGCGGTGGGCGGCCTGGTCGGCCTTGACGGGGATCGTGGCGCGGATATGGTGGGCGCGCAGCCAGGCCCGGTTGGCCCGTGAGGAGTAGGCCTTGTCGGCCAGCACCCGCCGCGGTCGCCGGCGGGGCCTGCCCGGGCCATGGTGCGCCAGGCGGATCGCCTCCAGCACCGGGACCATCATGGGGCAGTCCGCAACCTGTCCCGCACTGAGCACGCAGGCGAGCATCCCGCACCCCGCATCGACGGCGGCGTGGATCTTGGTCGACCACCCGCCCCGACACACCCCCAGGGCGTGGTCGTCCGGCTCACCGTCCACCGTGCGGGGGCTGTCGCGGCGGGCGCCGGCGGCGTGCACGTGGGCCCGGCAGACGGTGGAGTCCACCGACACCTCGTCCCACACCGCCTCGGGTCCCTGGGCGGTGACCACCGCGGATGCCAGCTCGCGCTCCAGGTGCTCCCAGACCCCGGTGACCTGCCAGGAGCGGAATAGTGCGTAGGCCCTCCACCAGGGCCCGTAGCGATCCGGGATATCGCGCCACGGGCACCCCGTCCTGGTTCGGTAGCGCACCGCGTCGACTAGGCCACGCAGACCGTAGGTGCGCGGCCTGCCGGTGGTGGGCAGCTCGGGAAGCAGCGGCGCCAGCAGCTCCCACTGCGCATCGGTGAGGTCATGACGACCTTTAGCGTGTGCGTCTATCCTGGACACCTGAGGCCTCCGGTTTGATCACGTGATGACTTGACACCACCCGTGATACCCCGGAGGCCTCACCCAACCCAGCCACCACGCCGCCAACCACCACCCCTTCCGCAACAGGCCCTAGTCGGCGTCAGCGGTATCCTGGAAGCCTTGGCCAACTTTCTGCTCCTGTTCGGCTCCATGTCGGCGGGGAGCAGGTGGAAGCACTCTTCCACAGGGGTGGAATTCTGGCCTCTTTGGAGCGGCACTTCGGGAAAATACATCTCATGTCTTGTCATGACTATGTCCGCCTTGGTGCCAGGAGCGATAGTTATATCTACGCGCTTCGCAGATATTGGAACCCTGAAAGCCCTACTTTATTCCACGCTCTTCGGCACTATCGCCGCCACAATGTGGGCAGACCTACCGTTCAACAAGCCCGGACGGCCCGCTATCGAGATGAACTCCGAGGGAATCTATTTTTGGCGTTACAGCATCCGTTCAACCTATATCGCATGGGACAGCTCCCCTTCCATGGTAGGATGCAAGAACGTGAGGGGAGTGCCGCGCGCCCTGATCGAATCGGACAACGGGCCGTCCTACATCTCGATATCAAGTCTTCCAATAGGCTACGATCAACTCAGAAGAGTGTTGCATTTCTACGGTGCACACCCCGAACGTCGTCACGATCTTGCATCTCAGCGCGGCCTGGAACGGGTCCGGGAACTGATGTACGCCTCATTGAATGAGGTGGAAGCAGGTCTCGCCAGGGAACGCACCCAGTCCGCGAATCAACCGGCCCCCTCACCACCCCCGCCCCGACAGCGTCCATCGAGACCTCCAGCATCACGGCCAGCTGCAGAACCTCCCAACTCGGCTGGTAACGGGGGCGATGCGACGTCGGCCGAATGACCACCGGTACCCTCGGCCGAACTCCGGCCACTCGGCCTCAGGCATCGAGCAGGGCACGCAGGTTGCGCACGTACCGCTCGAAAGCGACCCGCCCCTCGGGGGTCAGCGCCAGGTACGTGGCGGGACTGCGCCCGGAGTAGGTCTTGTTCTGCTGCACATAGCCCGCCCCCTCCAGCTTGGACAGGTGCGTGGACAGGTTGCCGGCCGTCATATCCAGCAGCTCGCGCAACCGCGGGAAGTGCAGCTCGTCGCCAACAGGCACGGCAGCCAGGGTCGCCATGATCCGCAGGCGGGCCTGGGCGTGAATGACGGGGTCAATGTCGACGGTGGAGGCCGTCGCGGCAGCGGAGACTCCAGCGCCAGCACCCACACCGGCCGGCTCCGCCGACTCCTCCGCCCCACCGGCATCCTCCGACCCCTCAGGCCGCCGCGCCCGCACCCCTCCGGTCATGTCACGCACCTCGCTTCGATCCTGCGGCAGCAGCGACGACAGCGGCCGCCAGCATGCCGCCCCCACCGGCCACGGACATGATCCACCAGGCCCAGGGCATCCCGACAATCGTGACCACCAGGGTGACCAGGAGGATCCAGCCGCCCAGAACCCCCATGACCGCCTCATTCCACAGTGCGGCGCTCATGAGGAAGATGACGCCGACGACGAGGCAGGGCACGGCGTTGGACACGACGTCGGCGACCTCGTTGGCTTCACTCGTGTTGAGGGCGGCCAGGAAGGCATTGACCCGACTGAGGATGAGGGCGCCCAGTGGCATCCCGAGGAACCAGGCGAGACTGTAGTAGGCGCCTTCGCGGTTGCTCCGGCCGCGGATGCCGCGCGCCTTGGGGACGATATAGGCGAAGGTGAACAGCAGGGCCACCGCGAGGCAGCCGTAGAAGAACAGGTACGGCGCGATCGGCAGGCTGTAGTCCGCCCTGCGGAAGAGGGCCAGGGCGGCGTAGCCGATCAGCCAGGCCAGACCCCAGGCGACCAGGAGCGGGGTCGCCTTGATCCTGTGCCGCTTGAGAAAGGCGCTCCGCTGGGCCTCAACGACGGCGAGAGCCTCATCGGCCCCCGCCGGAACCTTCTGATCCTCAGTGACCGCACTCATGGTGAACCTCCTCGTCAACGAGGGTTTGCGTTTCAAACCAGCATCAGGATAGCGCTACCTGGTTTGTTCTGCAAACTACTTTGAACAAGCCACCTTCGGCGCGCGATTCCTTCCGGCGTAGGAGGGTCCGCCCAGGCTCTCCCCCTAGAATCGGCGTCATGACAGATGCGGCACCAGGTTCGCCCCCACCGGCCGGCGACCTCGACCACACCTCGACGCTCACCGACCCTCCCGGCGAGTTCCCCACCGCCGTCGCCCAGCAAGTATCTGCGGCCGCCCCGTCGGCCGCCTCCGCGGCTTCACCCTCCGCACACTCAGTCGAGTCGACCTCCACCTCGCCGGTCGGCATCCCCGTCATCGGGGTCACCCCCATGGCCGAGCCCACCCCGACCTCCGGCCCCACCGCCCCCTGCTCGACGACGCTCCTGGTGGACACCACCGCGCACCGCCTGCGCCGCACCGAGGACCTGCTCGACCTGGCACTAACGCTCCTGGGCATCTTCGCCGTCCTCGTCCTGGCGATCTACGCCCGCGAGACCACCACCGGCGTCACCCAGGACGTCCAGAACGCCCTGGCGGTGGTGCTGCGCCGCATCCTCGTCTTCCCCCTGCAGACCATTGAGGGCCTGGCCACCTTCATCGTGCCGCTGGCCGTCCTGCTGGACCGCCTCCTGCGTCGCTCCTGGCGCTCCTGCGGCCAGGCCGTCCTGTCGGGGATGGCCGGCTACGCGGTCGCCGTCGCCGCGATGACCGGCCTCGTGACCTGGGGCCCCACCGCCCTGGTCATGGGGCTGACAGTCACCGCCTCGGGCACCGCCCAGCTGGGCGTCTCCACGGTCTTCGCCTCCATGGCCGGCCTGCTCACGGGCGCCGGCGACCGCAACAGCTCCACCGTGATGCGCTCGGGCTGGGCGGCCCTGTGGGTGGTCCTGGGCATGGCGGTCCTGCGCGGCGCCCTGACCCTGCCGGGCGCGGTGCTGTCCCTGTTGCTGGGCCGCGTCGTCGGCCTGCTGGTGCGTTACGTCTTCGGTGTGGAGGACCGCCGCGCCCACGGGGTCACGCTCGTACGCGCCCTGCGCCGGGCCGGGATCGACGCCGTGCGCGTGGTCCGCATGGACCGCGCCCCCGAGACGCGCGCCTGGATCGTCACCACCGACGCCCCCCTGGGCTACACCGAACAGGTCCGTGAGCAGGTGCGCGAGAACCCGCTGGGCTCGCCGGCGCAGGAGCCGGCGGGCCTCGAGCCCGCCACCGGGGACGCCCCCACCCCCGCCGACGAGCAGGTCACCGACGCGACCACCGGGTCGTCGGGCGCAGAGGCCGCCTCTCTCCTCGACTCGACGCCGGCGGGCGCGAACACGATCAGGCCGGCCACCGACGTCGACCTGGCCGCCGTCCTGGCCGAGGCCTCCAGCGAGGCCCTGTCCCAGGAGCGGGCCTCGGTCCACCGCATGTACGCCGTATGGGACTCGGCCGGTGAGCGCCACAACGTCACCCTCCTCGACGCCGACCGGCAGGTGGCCGGGTTCCTCTCCAACATCTGGGACCAGATCCGCGTCAGGGGCCTGTCCCCCACCCGCGACCTGTCCCTGCGCCCGGCCGCCGAGCACGCCGCCCTCATGACGATGGAGGCCCGCCGCGCCCGCGTGCGCACCCCCGACCTGCTGGGGATGGCCGAGGCCGCCGAGTCCGTGCTGCTGGTGACCGACCACGTCGTCGGCGCCCGGTCCATCAGCGACCTGGGGGCCGAGATCGACGACGACGTCCTGGACCAGCTGTGGAGCCAGCTCCAGCGCGCTCACGCCGCGGGGCTGGCGCACGGGAGCATCGACGCCTCGAGCGTCGTCGTCGACGAGTCCGGGCGGCTGTGGCTCCTGGACTGGGCCTCAGGCGAGACGATCTCCTCTGAGCTCTCCCGCCGGGTGGACCTGGCCCAGGCCCTGGCGCTGACCGCCCTGAGCGTCGGCGCTGAGCGGGCCATCGACGCCGCCTCCCGCTCACTGACCACCGCGCAGCTGGCCTCGATCGCCCCCATGCTCCAGCGGGTGGTGCTGCCGCGCCAGACCCGCGAGGTCATGGGGCGGCGCGGCGCCAGCCGGCAGGTCCTCCAGGATCTGCGCGACGCCCTCGTGGCGCTCACCCCCACGGCCGACGCCGAGCCGGCCCGCCTCAACCGCTTCTCCACACGCACCGTCCTCATGGCCGTGGTGGCCCTGGTGGCGGTGTGGACGCTGCTGGCGCAGCTGGACTTCCAGCAGGTCTCCGCCGCCGTCTCGCAGGCCAATGGCTGGTGGATGCTGGCGGCCCTGATCTTCTCGGTGGCGACCTACGTGGGCGCCGGGCTCACACTGGTGGCCTTCAGTCCCGAGCGGCTCTCCCTGTGGCGCTCCACCGAGGTGCACCTGGCCAGCGCCGTCGTCTCACTCGTGGCCCCGGCCGGTGTGGGCGGGGCGGCCATCAACCTGCGCTTCCTCAACCGCAAGGGGGTGCCCACCGCGGTCGGCGTGGCCACGGTGGCCCTGGTCCAGGTGGTCCAGTTCATCGTCACCGTGGTGCTGCTCGTGGTGCTGGCGGCCATGACCGGCCAGTCCACAGGGCTGACCCTGCCCTCGGGCTGGGTGCTGGTCGCCGCGGGCGCCGTCGTCGTGGTGGCGGCGGTGGTCCTGACCATCCCCAGGGCGCGCACCTGGGCGTGGGCCAAGATCGAGCCCACCTACCGCCAGGTGTGGCCGCGGCTCGTGTGGGTCATGTCCAACCCGGTGCGCCTGGCCCTGGGCGTGGGCGGCGCCCTCATGCTGAGCCTGTCCTACATCCTGTCCTTCAGCGCGAGCCTGTGGGCCTTCGGCTACACGGTGCCCTTCGCGGTCCTGGCCATCACCTACCTGGCCTCCAACACGGTGGGCTCGATCGTGCCCTCCCCCGGTGGTATCGGTCCGGTCGAGCTCGCGCTGACCGCCGGGCTCGTCGCCGCCGGCGTCCCCTACGGGGTGGCGCTGTCCACGGCGATCGTCTACCGCCTGGTGACCTTCTGGATCCCGATCCCGGTGGGCTGGCTCAGCCTCCAGCGCCTCCAGAAGGTCGGGGACCTGTAAGTGCACGTGCACGGACAGGGCCCCGTCATGAAGGTACCGTCGGTGCGGGCCGGTCACGCCCGGGCGGAGGCGCCCACGCACCCCAGTCAGCGAGGCTACGGTCAAGACTCACGTATCCGCCATCATCGCCAAGCTCGGAGTCCAAGACCGGGTGGGCGCAGCGGTGTACACCCTGCAGCACAATCTGGTGTGATCGGACTTATCCAATCCGTCTATCCGGACGGTTGATTTACCTTGTCACCCAGGTAAGATACTCAGTGCACCATATCCAGGAAGGAAGAACGATGTTCAACCTCATTTTCTCACTTAACCCTGCCTCTTTCAGCAAAGATTTCGAATGGGGGAATTTTTGGGATTGGGCAGTCAGTTTCTGACTGGAACACACATGCTTGTTGCAGCAGACCCGGGCTGAGCGAGAAGCTCCGACATCGCCGCCTGAGCCGCCGCGCGTTCGTCGAGGAAAGTCACTCCTGCGCCTCTGTCGTCGAACGCACGCCCTCAGTGACAACAGCGGGCGGGCCGAGTGCACCTCGGCCCGCCCGCTGAGTCGTCGGCTACACAGCTACTCGTTGCCGTGGCAGGTCAGGCCCTTCTTGGGCATGGTGCCGGAGATCAGGTAGGCGTCGACGGCGTCGTTGACGCAGGAGGCGTCGCCGCCGTAGGCGGTGTGCCCATTGCCCTCCCAGGTCAGCAGCTGGCCGGAGTCGAGCTGCTCGGCCAGGGACTTCGACCATGCGTACGGGGTGGCCGGGTCCCCGGTGGTTCCCACCACGAGGGTCGGCGCAGCCCCACGGGCATGGATCTGCGCGGGCTTGCGGGTCCCGTTATGCCCCCACACACTGCACACCAGGTCCATGCCGACCGCGGAGTCCGCGAAGACCGGGGCCTCGCGCTTGGCCTGCTCATACTGCGCGGCCCAGGTCGTCTTGTCACCCTCCACCGGGTAGTCCAGGCAGGTGACGGCCTGGAAGGCACCGCCACCGTCATCCTTCGAGGAGGTGTCCTGCTCCTCAGAGTCCGCGAAGGCCGAGCCGTCGCGGTGGTTGATGGCCTGGTCGAGGGCCTTGTTCAGGGGCTCCCAGTTCTGCTCGGTGGTGTAGAGGTACTCGCTCAGGGCGGCGACGATGTCCGCGCCGGTCACGGTGCGGTTCGGGTCACCGGTCGCCAGGGGCGTGCTGTTGGTCGAGGTGATGAGGTCGCGGATCTGCTGGACTCCGGCGTCGGTGCCCCCGCTCAGCGGGCAGCCGGTGGAGTTCTGGCAGTAGTCCACGTAGGTGCGCAGCGCCTGCTCGAAGCCCTTGGCCTGTCCCAGTCCCTGCTCGGCGAGGGACAGGGAGGGGTCGATGGCGCCGTCGAGCACCATGCGACCCGTGTTGCCGGGGAAGGTCTCGGCGTAGACGGAGGCGAGGTAGGTGCCGTAGGAGAAGCCCAGGTAGTTGA
>NZ_KV810963.1:0-11994 GCF_001812965.1 Actinomyces sp. HMSC075C01 | reverse complement strand
GTGCCGTAGGAGAAGCCCAGGTAGTTGAGCTTCTCCTGGCCGGCCAGCGCCCGCAGAATGTCGAGGTCTCGGGCCGCGGAGACGGTATCGACGTGGTCGAGCAGGGCGGCGGGCTCAGTGTTGGAGGCGCACTGCTCGGTCAGCTCCTGGAAGGACTGCCGAGTCGACTCCGCCCACTCCTCGTAGGAATCGCCACCCGAAGCGGCCTCGGCAGAGGACTCCGCGGAGGGCTCAGTGCCTGCCTGCGGCGTACCCGAGGCCGACGACGAGGCCGTGGCCCCAGCCGAGGCGGAGGGCTCGGCGGTGCCGCCGGATGCGTCGTCGTCGCTGGAGCAGGTGATGGCCGTGGAGGATCCGACTCCGCGCGGGTCGAAACCGATGATGTCGTAGGCCTCGAGCAGATCGGGGCTGAAGGCGTTGCTCGCCCGCTCGGCGAAGGAGACCCCGGAGTCGCCGGGGCCACCGGGGTTGATGAACAGGGCGCCCTGGGCGTGGCCGCCGGTGGCGGCGCGCTTCTTCACGGCGATCGAGATGGTCTCGCCCTTGGGGTTGGCGTAGTCCAGGGGGACGGTGATGACGGCGCAGCTGAAGGTGGCCGTGTCGGTCTCCTCCTCGGAGGAGCCGGCCGTCCCGGTCGCGCCATCGGAGCTCGGGGCGGCGGTGGCCTGCGCCGAGGCCATGGCGGCCGTCGTGGAGGCACTCGCCTGGACGGTCTTCTCCGAGGCCTTCTCCACGCCGTCGGTGGCGGCGCAGGGGTACCAGTTGACGGCCTGGCGGTAGAAGGACTCCAGGCCGGAGGGAATCGGGCCCGGGACGGTGGCCGAGCCGCCCGCTGCAGCGGACAGTCCCGTCCCGCAGGCGCTCAGGCACCCTCCGACGAGGACCGCCAGGGCACTGATGCCCGTGCGACGACGGCGCGGCGGGCCGCCCGTCTTCGAGGACTCCGCGGACGCCTGCGCCGCGATGGCGCGCCCTGAATCGACCGGACGCCGCCTTAATGTTCTTGTCATGCGCGGCATCCTACGAATACCACCTGTGTCCCCCGTATGCCCCGTGTGTTCGTAGGATATGCCGCCGGTTCGTACCCTGAACCCCCGAACGCGCGGCACAAGGTACGAACGCGCGAGGGCGGGCCCTGGTCCGCCCCTGCAAGCCTCAGTCGCCGACGGCGCGCAGATGCCCCAGCGCCTCGAAGTGGGCGGTCGGGGTGCCCACGAGGAGAGAGCCGGCGCGGCGCACGTCGAAGGGCGCCCCGTCCATCCGGGTGAGGACCGCGCCGGTCTCAGCGCACAACAGCGCACCGGCCGCAACGTCCCAGGGCTGGAGTCGCGGCTGAGCGTAGACGACCGCGCCGCCCGCAGCCACCTCCGCCATCTCCAGGGCGGCCGCCCCGTAGCAGCGCATGCCCCGCGAGGCCTCAATGGCCCTCCCGATGCCCGCGTCCTGCGTGAGCTGGAAGTGGGCGATGAGCATGCCCTCGCTCAGGGGCAGGTCCTCCACCCGCCCCAGCGCCCGCGGCGCCGCGTCGTCGGCGCCCGCCGACCCCACCAGAAGCGGCTGCACCCATGCGCCCCGCCCGCGGATGGCTGTGTAGAGCCGGTCGGCCACGGGGTCGGCGAGGACCGCCACCGTGGGCACGCCGTCGTCGACCAGGGCCAGGGAGATGGCCCAGTCGCGGTGGGTGGCCACGTAGTTGAGGGTCCCGTCGATGGGGTCGAGCACCCAGGCCCGCCCGCGGTAGGTCTCGAAGTCCTCGACGCGGTGCGCCTCCTCGCCGTGGACGGGGACACCAGTGGCCTCCAGGTGGCCGACAATGCGCTCCTCGACGCCGCGGTCGACTTGGGTGACCAGGTCGTTGCGGTGCGCCTTGGCCTCGATGCGCAGCTCCTCACCCGGGTTCAGGGCGAAGGCGGCCGCCTGGCGGACCGCAGCCACCCCGTGGGCGAGCAGGTCCTCCGGGCAGGCCGACGCCGTCGGTCCCTGTGAGGGCTTCGGTGTCACCGACCCACCACCGGCGCTCATGGCTGGGGCTCCTGGTGCCTGGCGAGCCGGCTGCTGTGGACGAGCCAGGCCACGCCCAGCGTCACCAGCCACAGAGGGGCGGCGAAGAAGACCGCGATGCGGGTGTCGTGGGCCAGGGTGAGGGTCCAGATGACGAAGGCGAAGAAGGCCAGGCTCAGCCAGGCCGTCACGCGCCCACCGGGCAGTCGGAAGGCGCTGGCTTCGTGCAGCTCGGGCCGCAGGCTGCGGAAGCGCAGGTAGCTCACGACGATGATGCACCACACGAGGATGAACAGGACGATGGCCACCGACGTCACCTTCGTGAAGGCCGCGATGATGGACTGGGAGGTGTAGAGCAGCGGGATCGAGGTGAGCAGGAAGGCGCAGGTGAACACCAGGGAAGCACCCGGCACTGAGCGGGCGGTCAGCCTGCGGAAGACGTGGGGGGCGTTGCCCGCCCAGGACAGGCCGAAGAGCATCCGGGAGGTGGAGTAGACCCCGGAGTTGGTGGATGACGCCGCGGCCGTGAGCACCACGAAGTTGACGAGGCCGGCGGCCACGCCGAGTCCCGCCAGCGAGAACATGGCCACGAAGGGACTGTCCTCGGGGTTGATCTCCCGCCACGGCGTGACGGCCATGATGGCCGCGAGCGCCCCCAGGTAGAACAGGACGATGCGCATCGGGATCGCGTTGATGGCCCGCGGGAGAGTGACCTCCGGATCCTTGGCCTCGGCGGCCGCGGTCCCCACGAGCTCGGTGCCCACGAAGGCGAAGATGGCGATCTGGAAGGCCCCGAAGAACCCGCTCGCGCCCTTGGGGAAGACCCCGCCGCTCCAGATGTTGGAGATCTGGGCGTGGGCGCCGTTGGGCGCCGTGAAGCCCATCACGACCATGACGACGCCGACGGCAACGAGCGCCATAATGGCCACGATCTTGATGATGGAGAACCAGAACTCGATCTCCCCGAAAGCCTTGACGGTGGCGAGGTTGAGGAAGAACAGCAGGACCACGGTGACCACCGGCATGATCCACCGCGGCAGGTCCGGCCACCAGAAGTCCATGTATCCGGTGATGACGATGACCTCGACCACGGCCGTCACCAGCCAGCACACGTAATAGGTCCAGCCCACGAAGAAGCCCGCCCACGGTCCGATGAGGTCGTGAGCGACGTCGGCGAAGGACTTGTAGGACAGGTTGGACAGCAGCACCTCGCCCAGGGCCCGCATGACCAGGAAGAGGAAGAAGCCGATGATCGTGTAGACGAGGAACACGCCGGGACCGGCCAGGGCGATCGTCTTCCCCGACCCCATGAACAGCCCGGTTCCGATCGCCCCGCCGATGGCGATGAGCTGGACGTGGCGGTTGGTGAGGTGGCGCTGGAGCTGGGGCTCCGCGTCGTGGTCCACCATCTGGTCGAGGTCAGGCCGCTGAGGCGGCGAGGACTCGGCCGCCGAGGCGGAATCGGCGGGCGTCGGCGTGAGGGGCATCTCGTCTCCTGATCGTGGGTGACGCCACGAGCCTAGCGCTACCAGGTTCATCCCCGATTCACACGGGTAGGCTCAGCGCCGTGAACCTCAAGGAGCAGATCCGCCACTCGATTCCGGCTGCGATCGTCGTCATCATCGGCGCCTGGGTGATGATCTACTACTCGATCGTCCAGTGGGAGGCGATGAAGCCGGTGCCCAGCTGGGACCTGGCGATCTTCTCCGAGCTGGCCAAGGCCTACGCCCACTTCCAGGCCCCGATCGTGCCGGTCAAGGCCGACGGGTACAACCTCCTGGGTGACCACTTCCACCCGATTCTCATTCTGCTGGGGCCGATCTGGCGGCTTTTCCCCACGCCCCTGAGCCTGCTCATCACTCAGGACCTGCTGCTGGCGTTCTCGGCCTGGCCGCTGACCCGCCTGGCCAGCCGGCTGACGAATCGGTGGGTGGCCGGTGGGCTGGGGCTCGTCTACGTCCTGTCCTGGGGGATGCAGGGGGCGGTGGCGGCGCAGTTCCATGAGATCGCCTTCGCGATGCCGATGCTGGCCTACGCCTCGGTGGCCTTCGTGGAGCGGCGCTGGGGGGCGGTGACGGCCTGGTCGGTGCCCCTGGTCCTGGTCAAGGAGGACATGGGGCTGACGGTGCTCATGATCGGGGTGGCCGTCATCCTGACCTCGGCGGTCCCGGCCTGGTACCGCACGTGCACGGTCATTGGGCCCGGTGGTCGCAGGACCGACGGTCCCGACGCGGCCGGTGGGGACGCCGCTGAGGACGACGACGCCCGCAACCGGCGTCGGGGGCTGCGCCTGGGCGTGGGCATGGTCGTCGGCGGGATCGCGGCCTTCCTCTTCGCCACCCTGGTGTTCCTGCCGGCTTTCAACGTCAACGGGGTGTGGGACTACGGGCTGGGCTCGCAGGACCAGCCCACCTCACCTGACGCCCTGACCCAGAAGGCCACGGTGGTCGTCATGCTGATCCTCACCAGCGGGATCATCGGGGTGACCTCGCCGTGGCTGCTCGTGGTGCTGCCGACGCTGGCGTGGCGGTTCCTGGGGTCGGTGGAGTTCTACTGGGTGTGGGACAACTGGCACTACAACGCCACCCTCATGCCCATCGCGCTGGGGGCGCTGCTCGACGTCGTCGCCCGGCGCCGGGCGTACGGCTCCTACGTGGCCGACCGCCCCGTCAGGCAGGTGGGGGTCGATGGCCGAGCGGTCGTGGAACCCTTAGCCCGGACCGCCGGGGATGCCAGCGCCGCCGATGAGTCCGACGTCGACGGCCCACGCCGGCGCCCGGCCGCCTTCCCCACCTGGCTCACGGTGCCGATGCGGCACCGCTTCGTGGTCGCCACGAGCATCCTCACCGCCGTAGCCACCGGGGTGCTCACCGCCCCCTATCTCCCGCTGTGGCAGGCCACTAACAAGAACTTCGACCCGCTCGCCGCCGAGGCCAAGCAGACCGACGAGGCGAAGAGAACCGAGACGCATCGGGTGGCCGTCGCCCACGAGGTCATCGCCACCATCCCCGAGGGGGCCACGGTGGTCACCGACCTGTCGCTGCTGGCCTACCTGGTGCCCCGGGCCGAGGTATCCTGGATGGGCACGAGCGGCCCCGACAAGGAGTACATCGTCATGACCCCGGGCAGCGCCAACCAGTGGGGCACCACCGATGCCGCCGCCTGGGGCGAGAAGCACTCCAAGCAGGGGGCCAGCTACTCCCTCATCTTCAACAAGGACAACTACCAGATCGCCAAGCGCAATGGCTGAGGCCGACCCCGGCGCCGATGCCGGAACCCGCGGCGCCTCCGAGGCCGGAGGCGATCCCGCGCCGGGGACCGGAGTCGGGGCTGAGCCGGGGGCCGATACAGCGGCCGAGCCGGCAGCGGGCGCCGCCTCCCTTTCGGCAGCCGACTCCCCGCCGGTGGCCGGGCGGGCCCCGTCGGTGTCCGTCTGCCTGGCCCTGGTCGCCGCGGGCGGTTGCGCGGGCACCCTGGTGCGCGCGGCCCTGGAGCGGGCCTGGCCCGCCTCCCCCGGGCACCTGCCGGTCACGACGCTGGCCCTCAACGTCGTCGGGGCCCTGGCCCTGGGGCTGCTGCTCGGGGCGCTCGGCGAAGGGCGCCCCCGCCTGCGACTGGCCCTGGGCACGGG
Organism: Actinomyces sp. HMSC075C01; assembly: GCF_001812965.1. Taxonomy (NCBI): domain Bacteria; kingdom Bacillati; phylum Actinomycetota; class Actinomycetes; order Actinomycetales; family Actinomycetaceae; genus Actinomyces; species Actinomyces sp. HMSC075C01. Next base: position 6,362 of record NZ_KV810963.1, on the reverse strand, counting down.
GATGCTGGGCGGGCTGACGACGCACTCGACCTTCATCCTGGAGAGCCACCGGCTCCTGACCTCCGGCGAGGACGGCGGCCACCCGGTCCTCGGCGCCGCCTACCTGGTGGGGTCGATGGTGGCCGGGCTGGTGGCGGCCGGGCTCGGGCTGTGGCTGGCAGGCCGTCTGCGCCGTCCGGGTCGCACGGGCGGCGTGGGCAGCATGGGCCGAACAGGTCGAGCGGGCAGTGTGGGCAGTGTGGGCGACGCGGGCGACGGCACGGGCCGAGCGGGCGGCAACCCCGTCCCGGAGGCGTCATGAGCGGGGCCGCCACCGAGTTGGGGACCTGGCTCGCCGACTGGCTCCCCCTGGCGATGGCCGGCGGGGTGGGGGCCGCCTGCCGCTGGGGCGTGGACGCCTCCGTCAGCCGCCTCACCGGCCGAGCCGCCCGGGAGGCCGCAGCGGGAGCCCGGCAGCGGCGTCGTTCCGGGGCGCGGGCACTGTTGATGGCGTGGATGCTGCGGATGCCGTGGGGCACGGTCGTCGTCAACGTGACCGCCTGCCTGCTCATGGGCCTGCTCGTGGGCTGGGCGGCAGACCCGCCGCACTCCGGGACCTGGGCCGCCACCGCGCTCACCGTCCTGGGGACTGGCTTCCTGGGCGGGTACTCGACCTTCTCCACGGCCTGCGTCGAGGGGGCGCGTCTGCTGCTGGCCGGGCGGTGGGGGCCGGCCCTCGTGCATGCGACCCTCATGACGGCGGCGACGCTGGGCGCCGTCGGGCTCGGGCTGGCGGCCGGCGCAGCCCTGCGCTAGAGCGCCACCGGGCCGGGATCCCACCTCACTTCGACCAAAACTTCACAAACGACGCGGCTCCGGGTCGATGATGAAGATTCGGTCGAAGTGTGTCGCGCGACGACGCCGCCCCCGGGCCGATGAGCTTCGGTGACCTTCGTGAGCGCGCCGTAAGCGGCTCGTGAGCGCCCCGTGAGATTGGCGGGCCTGCCGAGATCAGCCCGAGACGGCTGTGACGAACTGTGCTCTCATCAGCCTGATCAGGCGTATTGCGGGGCGTACCTCCTCTGACAGACTCGCTGCCATGAGTGTTCAGCCGCCTTCTTCGACGCCGACGCAGACGCAGTCGCGGACCAACCGCGCCACGGTGATCACCCTCGTGGTCATCGCCGTCATCCTGGCCGTCCTCGCCGCGGTGCTGCTGCAGAACGTCGCCTCCCGGCGCCATCAAGCCGCCGCCACCAGCCAGACCTCCTCCTCCGATTCGGCCGCCGCGGTCCCCGAGCCCGATCCGGCCCCGCCGGTCGCCGACCAGCAGACCCTGGAGCTCATCCACTCCGAGATCCACCGCGACCCGGCCGACGCCCAGGCCAAGGGAAAGGTCGACGCACCGGTCGTCATGGTCATCTACTCCGACTTCGCCTGCCCCTTCTGCACCCAGTTCGCCCAGAAGGTCGAGCCCAAGCTGGACAAGCTGGTGGAGGAGGGCACGCTGCGCATCGAGTGGCGCGACCTGGCTCAGATCACGGAGACCTCGCCCCTGGCCGCTCAGGCCGGACGGGCCGCCGCCAATCAGGGAAAGTTCTGGGAGTTCCACGACGTCGTCTACGCCGCCGCCGACCCCAAGGGCCACCCGACCTACACCGAGGACTCCCTGGTCGAGTTCGCCAAGAAGGCCGGGGTAGCGGACCTGAAGAAGTTCCGCACCGACATGACCGCCGCCGAGACCGTCAAGGCCGTCGCCGAGTCCACCAACCACGTCCACTCCATCGGCATTCAGGGGACCCCGTTCATGATCGTGGGCGAGACCTACATCAACGGGTACAAGGACGCCAACTACATGACGGCTGTCGTCAAGAGCCAGGCCGCCAAGGCTAAAGAGGCCAAGGGAGCCCAGGCAGCCACAGGTGCCGCGAGCCCGACGAGCCCCGCAGCACCGGCGCGCTGACCACCACGCAGCGGAGCACCGACGGGGCCCGACGGCGCACGCACGCCCACTCCATCCCGAGGCTCTTCCCCCGACTCGCCCCACGGGCGGGCCGGGGGACGCTATTCTTCCACCACCTGTCCCATCGATCGTCTGACGAGCAACGACGCAAGCAGTAACGTCACCAACGGTCGTCTCACTAAGGAGTGCGAGCATGGCACTGAGCATCGGAGTGGATGTCGGCGGAACGAAGATCGCAGCCGGCATCGTCGACGACGACGGGAAAGTTCTTCAGACGACTCGGCGCGACTCCCCCGCCGCCGACCGCCAGGCGATCATTGACACGATCACGACGGTGGTGCGCCGGCTGCGCGAGGACTTCCCCGACGCGGCCACCGTGGGTATCGGGGCGGCGGGCTTCGTGTCCTCCGACCGCAACACGATGGCGCACGGCACCAACCTGGACTGGACCGGGATGCGGATCGGCGACGTCGTCTCCGAGGGCGTGGGCCTGCCCGTCGTCGTCGAGAACGACGCCAACGCCTTCGGGTGGGCCGAGGCCCGCTTCGGGGCCGCCCGGGGCAAGCGCAACGCCCTCATCGTGGCCATCGGCACCGGCGTGGGCGGGGCCATCATCGTCGACGGCCACCTCCTGCGCGGGGCGGCCGGATTCGGCGGGGAGATCGGGCACATCAACGTCGTCCCCGGCGGACGCCCCTGCGGGTGCGGCCTGCGCGGGTGCCTGGAGCGCTACAGCGCCGGCACGGCCCTGGGCATCAACGCCTGGGAGCTGGCGCAGTTCCGCCCCGACTACGCGGCCCGCATCATCGAGCTCTCCGGCGGCAACCCGGAGCACATCTCCGGCAAGGCCGTCACCGCCGCGGCCCGCGAGGGGGACCCGGCCGCCCTGGAGTGCTACGAGCAGCTCACCCACTGGCTCGGAGTCGGGCTGGCCGACATGTGCGCGCTGCTGGACCCCGAGGTCATCGTCATCGCCGGCGGCCTGGCCGAGGCCGGTGACATCCTGCTCGCCCCCACGCGCAAGGCCTTCGCCGAAAACCTCACGGCCGGCCCCCACCGCCCCGCCATCCCGGTGGTCCTGGCCGAGGGCGGCCAGGAGGCCGGACTCGTCGGCGCCGCGGACCTGGCCCGCCAGCCCTGAGGGTCGCGGGGCGCCGGCCGGGAGAGGTGACCATGCCGACACCGACCCACGAGATATAGCATTTGCTATACTTGTGTCATGTCTGTTGTGGAGACGCGTCAGAACCTGGTCTCTGTCGCTCAGGAGACGGATGAAGCAGTCCGTCAGGCTCGGCATCAGCTGGTTGCGGCCGTGCGCGAGGCTTCCAGAGACGGCCTGTCCCAGAAGGAGATCGCCCAGCTGATCGGCCGAAGCCAGCCCGAGGTCTCCCGACTTCTGCGCTTTCACGGCACCACGCCGCTGGCCAAGCAGCTGCGGACTGCACGCCGAGAGGTCATCGAGACGGTCAAAGCGGCCGGTGGCTCGAATGTTCGCGTTTTCGGCTCCGTGGCCACCGGGCAGGAGCACAAGGGCTCCGACATCGACCTGCTCTTCCGTATGGATCAACCACTCGGGCTCATGGATCTGGCCGGGCTGGAGATCGAGTTGGGGACCATCCTGCATGCCGACGTCGACCTCGTGCCCGACACCAACATCCGCCCAACTATGCGCGAGCGGATCCTCGCCGAGGCGGTCCCGCTATGAGCCCCGCAGGGAACAACTGCAGAAATCATCGCGGAAGCCCTGGAGCATTTCGATATCGCCATCAGTCACTCGCAGCGGGATCTCTCCGACCAGATCGTCATCGACGCAGTCGCGATGAGGCTCTCAGCAGGTGTGGAGGCACTTGGAGCGCTGGACCCCGATACCCGCACACGTCTCCTTGGCGACCAATGGCCGAGAATGCGGGGGATGCGCAACCGTATCGCTCACGGCTACGGCTTCATTGACGACACCATCGTCCGACAGACTGTCCTGGTGAACCTGCCAACGGTTGTGGACGCACTGCGCGCCGGGGCACAGGCCTGAGCTCAGTCCTTGGTGGCCCGGCTTGAGTCCGCGGTCGCGGAGGCGCCGGCACCGTCGCCGTCACCCCCGACGCCGCCTCCGCCGTCGGCGCTCGTGGCCAAGGCGCCGGCCTTCTCAGGCTCCTTCGTCTCAGCGCGCTTCTCGACGACGGCCCGGCCGTAGTCGGGATCGGCCTCGCCGACGCCGTCGCCGTCGAGGTCGAGCTGGTCGAGCACGCCCTGGTCGAGCTCATCGGGGTCGCGCACGGGCGAGTCGCCGGCGGACAGGAAGATCCCCACCCAGCGTGAGCGCGAGTCGGAGTCGATGAGGAGGGCCTTGACGAACAGGGTCAGCGGCACCGCCAGGATCGTCCCCATCGCCCCGATGACGGTGGACCAGAACAGCAGGCACAGGAAGGTCGTCGTCGTGTTGAGCCCCACCGCGTCCCCGGTGAACTTGGGCTGGATGAGGGACTGGATGACGAAGTTGGCCGCCGTGTAGGACAGCACCACCCACAGCGCCGTCCAGGGGCCGGAGTCCACCAGCCCCAGGATCGCCGGCGGCACCACACCCAGGACGAACCCGATATTCGGGATGTAGTTGGTGATGAAGGAGACCACGCCCCAGGTGATGGCCATCGGCACATCCAGGTACCACAGGGTGACCGCGTTGATGACAGCCACGATGAGACCGAAGACCGTCGAGACCATCCAGTAGGAGCGCACCGCCTCGCAGAAGGAGACCAGGGCGGAGGCCATGCCCGGCTTGAGGACGCCGAGGGCCGCGGCGCGGATCTCGATCTTGGCGGTGTCGAACATGAGGAAGACGACCACCATCGACATGACGCCGAGCATCGCGCTGGCCGAGGTCAGCTGCCCCAGGACCGACTGGGCCACCATGACGAGCTGGGAGGTGTCCAGCACGTTGGTGACCTGCTTGAGCACCGTGGACTGGTCGACCCCCATGCTGTTGAGCTGGGTCTCGATCTGCTTCCAGATCGCCTGGAACTTGGGGGCGTACTTCGGCAGGGTGTCGACGAGCTGGGCGACGGCGACGGCCAGGGCCGCGAACAGCAGGACGACGAAGGCGAAGATGAGCACGATCGCCGCCGTCGCCGCGACCACGCGCGGCACCCGGTGGCGCGTCATCCAGGACACCAGCGGCCGGACCGTCACCACGAGGGTCAGGGCGAAGAAGGCCGGGGCGAAGAGGTCCTGGATGAGGTAGAGCCCCACCGCGCCAATGGTCAGTGCCGCCAGGAGGTAGGCGATGGTCTCCCCCTGCGTGCGCTCCCCGGGGACGGGAACGGAGGCCTTCCGAGCTTTTTCCGACACAGCTGCCATGGGCGCATCCTCCCACGGACGGGTGGCGTGCTGCGCCCCGACGGGCCTGTACGCGCCGTGGGAGCTCTCCGCGTTTCGCGCTCGCGGCGACGGCGCTGGGGCGGCAGTCCGGCGGCAGCCGGGTGGCGCTCCGGTGGCCGCGGCCCCGCCTCAGTCCACCGGCAGGACCTCGTCCAGCCAGGTGTCGACGGTGCGGTAGAAGACCTGCGGGTCGCTGCGGCGCACCTGGTGGCCGGCCCCGGGCACGAGGACCGTGCGGATGCGGGGGTTGCGGGCGGCGGTGGCCAGGCCCTCGCGGCCCACGCGGGCGCTGCCGGGCCGGTCGCCGGTGAGCAGCAGGGCGGGGACGTCGAGCGCGGCCATGGCCTCGTCCCAGGGGACCTCGGGGGCGACGACTCCGGTGAGCAGCAGGCCCGGGTCGGTGCGCTGGGAGGCCCACACGCCCGGGAGGGCCTCGGCGTCGGGCATGGTCTTCAGGGCGCGGCCGACGGCGGCCGGCAGGTCGGCGACCTCGGCGGCGCGGGCCCGTTCCCGGGCGGCGCCGCGGGCCAGGAGCTCGTGCGGGCTGCGGGTGCCGAAGCGGGCCGGGTCCTCCAGGACGACACCACAGACCAGGTCGGGGCGGCGGACGGCGGCCACCATGGCGGTGGCCGCACCCATCGAGTGGCCGATGACGACCGGGGCCGGCGGCGTCGGCAGACCCAGGGCGGCCCGGCCGCGCGAGGCGGCCTCCAGGTCCTCCAGGACGGCGATGAGGTCGCCCACGAGGACCTCCCCGGCCCGCTCGAGCTGGGCCGGCGTCCACCGTGGGGACAGGCCGTGCCCGCGGGCGTCGACCGCGACGACCCGGTAGCCGCGGCCCACCCAGTGGTCGATGGCCTCGGCCAGGGAGACCGCGGATCCGGTGATGCCGTGGAGCAGGACCAGGGTGGGGGCGGCGTCGGGCCCCGCGACGATGCGCGCCAGTGAAGTCATGCCCCCATCCTGCCTCGTGACCGCCCCGTAGGCTGAGCCCATGAGCGAGACGAGCCAGCAGAGCACGCCGAGGATGAACGTCGAGTCCTTCAAC
>NZ_KV810962.1:0-437 GCF_001812965.1 Actinomyces sp. HMSC075C01 | reverse complement strand
GCCGCCAGTGAGGACAGGGTGGCGACGTTGATGCGCCAGTCGAAGCCCAGTGGCTCGAAGACCGGTTGGACCGCTTTGCCGACGGTGGCTGCCCAGGAGTTGTCCATCGTGTAGGAGGTCTTCTGGGCGTCCAGCAGCTTGCCGAGATCCTCGGGGTCGGTGATGACCTGCCCGTCATCGCCCTTGACGGTGGACGACTCCGGCTTGTCCACGGCCGCCGAGATGGCGGCGCACTCCTTGTCGGAGGCGCAGAAGTCCTCGAACTGGGCGTCCGAGCGCATGGGGACGTTGAGCAGCACCCACAGGATGACGGTGGTCAGGGTGATGATCGTGCCGGCCTTCTTCAGGAAGCCCTTGCAGGCGTCCCACACCATGATGAGGACGGTGCGCAGGCGGGGCATGCGGTAGGGCGGCATCTCCATGTAGAAGGGCAGCAG
>NZ_KV810961.1:0-491 GCF_001812965.1 Actinomyces sp. HMSC075C01 | reverse complement strand
GCCGTCATCGCCGGCGCGGCCAGGAGCATGCCCCACACCCTGAGAGCCGTCAGCGCCTCGGACGAGGAGGCCGCGGCGCTGAGCATGCTGACTGGTTTCGACCTGGACCTGGCCCGCCAGGTCAAACAGACCGAGGGCCGCATCCGGGGCCAGTGGCTCACCCCAGACCCCACCCTGGGGCCGTGGCCGGGCGCACGACGCCGCCGCTGGGGCCCGTCGCCGCCTGGCCCACCCCAGCCGACCTGAAGAGCGCGGGCAAGGCAAGGACTGACGCCAGGCTCAAAGCCCACGGGTGCAGACGCCACGCCACCTGGGCCGGCCAGATCGTCTCGACCCTGGAACTTCAGAGTGTCACTGTCGCCGGCACCGACGCCGCCGCTGTGGTTCTGCCCCACCTGGCCAGCCAGCTCATCGCCCCACGCGCCCAGCGGGCCGATATCGCCACCCAGGCCGGTGGCCCTGGCGGGTGGCCCACCCTCATGTGCCAGGTC
>NZ_KV810960.1:0-28412 GCF_001812965.1 Actinomyces sp. HMSC075C01 | reverse complement strand
TTCCTGACGATTCGAGCCCGCCGAACCCTCTTGTCCCACTTCCGCATTCGCACCTCGGCCCTCCAGCTCGAACCTTCGAGATACGCAACAACCTTCCACCCGGCGCCACAAATAAACCTCCAGGAATCTCAAAACACCCCTGAGAGAGCTCATCAAGAACGCTTCAGTAACTCCCCAAATAACCAAGAACTCCCGGCTCACACCCAGGAGGCATGCCAGGTCGCGAGTGAATTATTTTTGCAATAATGTCACTCCCCCTCTCCAGAAGAGTCTCTACATCCCTTAGAGGAGACTCAACCATCTGACTCGTCCTGCCGGTGAGATGCATGGAATTAGGCAATCCTGTTCTCCGGAGATCTTTGGAGGGCAAACAGAAGTTGAATGCCGACAAGCCCAACCCCGCCCCCTGAAACACCTCCCCTTCCACAGATAAGAACTGATCACACGTGAACAAATCGTACTCCTCATCATACCTATCCAGAGTAAACGCCCAGCCATTACCTGCACATCCATAGTATGAGTACTCCTCAATAAGCACCCCCCCCTCTCCTTCCTTTCAATATATAAAGAGGAAGATCGAGAAATTCGATTTTCTTGAGATAGGAAGCAAACTCCCTTAACGAACCACTCAACTCCTCCCTTCTTTTTGCTTCCGCAGCATTTCTATCTGCTTCGGCTTGAAGGTCTTTCTCCTCCTTCTCCCGCATGCAGTTCAACTTCCTGGAGACTTCATCTTCGAGCGACACGCAAGACACCCCTTCGAGTCTTTTTCACGGAACACTGGCATACTACGCCCTTCTGGCATACTGAGGGTATGGATTCATTCTCCAAGTCCGCATCCTGGCGGGCGCCGGTGGCGACGGGAGCGCTGGAGGCCGTCGTGGAGCTGCCGGGGTCGAAGTCGCTGAGCGCGCGGGCCCTGTTGCTGGCCGCGCTCGCTGACGCACCGACCACGCTCACCGGGCTTCTGCGCTCGCGCGACACCGAGCTCATGCTCGCCGCCCTGAGCGTGCTCGGTGCCCGCTTCGAGAACCTCGACGAGACCGGCACGCGCCTGCGCGTCACGCCGGCTCCCCTGCCGCTGCACGTGCAGGCCGGACCCGACGGCCTCGGACGCATCGACGTCGGCCTGGCCGGGACCGTCATGCGCTTCGTTCCCGCCCTGGCTGCACTGGCCGACGCCCCGGTCGTCTTCGACGGGGACGAGGCCGCCCGGCGCCGCCCCATGGCGCCTCTGCTCGACGCACTGGCCGACCTGGGCGCCGAGGTCACCCACCTCGGTGAGCCCGGCTTCCTGCCCTTCCGAGTCGGCCCCGGCGACGGCGCCCTCCTGCGAGCCGAGGGCGCCCGGGTGGCGGTCGACGGCTCGGCCTCCTCCCAGTTCGTCTCCGCCCTCCTGCTCCTGGGCGCCATCCTGCCCAGCGGTTTGGAGCTCACCCCCACCGGGCCGGTGCCCTCGCTGACGCACGTGGCCATGACGGTGGCGACGCTGCGCGAGCGGGGCATCGCCGTCGACGAGCCCGCCCCCGGGGCAGGTGACGGCGAGCGCACCTGGCGGGTCCACCCCGGCCGCCCGCTCGGAGGGCAGGTGGCTATCGAGCCGGACCTGTCCAACGCCGGCCCCTTCCTGGCGGCCGCCCTCGTGGCCGGCGGCCGGGTGAGTGTCCTCCACTGGCCGGCGGCCACGACCCAGGCCGGCGACGCCTGGCGTGATCTCCTCCCCCACCTGGGCGGGGAGGTGACACTCACCGACGGGACCCTCACGGCCCGCGGCACCGGCCGGTTGACCGGGATCCACGCGGACTTGTCCGACGTCGGCGAGCTGGCCCCCACAGTGGCGGCCCTGGCAGCGCTTGCCGGAGCCCAGGGCCACACCAGCGCCCTCACCGGCATCGCGCACCTGCGCGGGCACGAGACCGACCGCCTGGCGGCCCTGGCCACCCAGATCCGCCTCCTGGGCGGGGACGCCGAGGAAACCACTGACGGGCTCATCATTCGCCCCGCACCGCTGCACGGCGCCGCCCTGCGCTCCTACGCCGACCACCGGATGGCGACCTTCGCCGCCATCATCGGCCTGAGCGTGGAGGGTGTGAGCCTGGACGACGTCGAGTGCACCTCCAAGACGCTGCCCGGCTTCACGGACCTGTGGGCCGCCATGCTCGCCACCGCATCGCACCGCGAGCCGGCGACACCGGGAGACGGCGCCTGATGGCCCGCCGCGACATCGGCACCGACGACCCGCGCGTGAGGGTCCGCCCCGGCCGGGGCTCGCGCCCGCGCACCAAACAGCGCCCCAGCCACGCCGACGCGGCCCTGGGCATGGTCACCCGCATCGACCGCGGCCACTACCGGATCCGCCTGGACGACCCAAGTCTCACCGAGGACTCCAGCGGCAACATCACCGCCATGAAGGCCCGCGAGCTGGGTCGGGGCAAGGTCGTCGTCGGAGACCGGGTTGCCGTCGTCGGGGACACCAGCGGCCGCAAAGGCACCCTGGCGCGCATGGTCCGCATCGAGGAGCGCACCACCCTGCTGCGCCGCAGTGCCGAGGACGGGGACGCCGCCGGCACCGAGAGGGCGATCGTCGCCAACGCCGGCAAACTCGTCATCGTCACCGCCGTGGCCGACCCCGAGCCGCGCCCGCGCATGATCGACCGCTACCTCGTGGCCGCCTACGACGCCGGTATGGAGCCGCTCATCGTGCTCACCAAGACCGACCTGGCCGACGCCGCCCCGTTGGCGAGCCTCTACAGCCCCCTGGGCGTGCGCTGCCTGGCCACGCGACTGAGCTCCCGCACCCCCGGCACCGACGACCCCTCCCAGACCGGCGGCGAGCGGCCCGACGACGGCGTCGAGGCGGTCCGCCAGGTGCTCGACGGGGCCGTCTCAGTCCTCGTGGGCCACTCCGGGGTCGGCAAGTCCACGCTCATCAACGCGCTCGTGCCCGGGGCCGACCGCGCCACCGGGCACGTCAACGAGGTCACCGGCCGGGGCCGCCACACCTCCACCAGTCTTCAGGCCCTCGAGCTGCCCGGGGGCGGCTGGGTCATCGACACCCCCGGCGTGCGTTCTTTCGGGGTTTCCCACGTCGGCAGCGCCGACGTCCTGCGGGGCTTCCCGGACCTGGCCCGCGTGGCCGAGGACTGTCCGCGGGGCTGCACCCATGAGGACGGCGTCGTCGACTGCGCCCTGGATGAGTGGGCGAGCACGGCGGACGGGCCGGACGCCTCGGGAGCCTCGGCTGCCCGCGAGGAGCGGCGCGCGAGGGTGGAGTCCTTCCGCCGGCTGCTGGCCCCCTCACTGGAGGCCGAGGACCCCACCCGGCCCTGAAACACTCCCGGCGGCGTGCGGAGCCCTTCCGGGCACGTCACAGTTTCGTCGACAGCGCGCCCCTTAACCCCGAGAGCCGTTTGCCCTGGTACAAGGCGATGACCCACCAGAAACGGCGTCAATACTGAGTTTTTTCACGTTTCACCGGAGCCGCTATTGGATGTTATGTGCCAAAACTCACATCACGCAGCCGTTGCAGGATTCAACTACACACCGATTTTGACGGTTCCCACAAGCGAAAGCGCGTTAGTCTCAGGACATGCACAACCGTCCGACCCCTTCGCTTCCACGTCCCGCTCTGGGCGACCTGTCCGCACGCGCTAACCTCTCTGCGGCGCGCCGGCGCGTCCTGGAGGTCGTGGAGGCTTCTAACGACGCGATGACGGCCGTCCAGGTCGCCAGCGCACTCAACCTGCACCACAACACCGTCCGTGAGCACCTCGACGCCCTGGTTGACGCCGGTTTCGTCACGGTGTCCACCAAGCCGACGGGCAAGCGGGGCCGCCCAGCCCTGCGCTACGCCTCAACGGCCCCCGACCCCCAGCAGATGGTCGACGCCTACCTGCTGCTGCTCGATGCGATCGCCGACACCCTGGGCGAGGGTGAGGATGCCCACGCCACCGCTCTGGAGATCGGTCGCCGCTGGGCCGAGCTGACCCCCGGCACCGTTGCCGAGCCGACGGTCGACGGCGAGCAGGTGGACCGGGTCACCGCCCTCATCCCCTACCTCGCGGTCATGGGCTTCGCCCCGGAGGTCTCCGGAGACACCGTCGTCCTGCGCTCCTGCCCGCTCATCACCCGCAACCACCAGCCGCGCGACCTGGTGTGCACCATGCACGAGGGTTTCCTCCGGGCCGTCGTCGGCCCCGACCCGGCCGCCTACGAGCGCCTCAAGTTCCTGCCCAACGGGCCTGACGGCTGCCAGATCAACTCGGCTCAGCCCGTCCACGAGGAGCCGGACCTCAAGATCGTCCACGCCGACGTCGCCTGAGCGCCCGACCTCGACCACACCACCAGTCCACCCGTCCACCACTTCTGATATCGCTAGGCTTCGGCCCCGGGCACAGTTCCCCGGGGCCGAAGCGGCGTTCGGGGGCACTCCAAGCCGTGGCCTGAGGCGCCCACGGCTCAGGCGCTGACCTCCAGGACGCCGTGAGCACCCTTCTCCATGTCGGCGAAGGAGTGCGTCACGAACACGTAGTGGCCCGGCTCGGAGGCGACGCACTCCACGAATCCGCCCTGGGCCGGCTGCAGACCGAGGGCCTGGGAACCGCCGGACCAGGCGGCCCCGATCCGGCTCGGGCCGCCGAGGGTCCAGGCCCCCTCGAAGAAGACCTGGTCGAACTGCAGGCCGACGGTGTGGAAGGACGTCGGCAGGGAGGGCCCGGCGGCCATGACCCAGAAGCGCACGCGCTCGCCGACCTTAGCCTTGAGAGGCTGCTGGCGGTACTGGAAGGCCACCCCGTTGAAGGTCATGAGGTCGGGGGTCTTGGCGGCGATCTTGTCCGTGTTGGGCTCGCCGCCCTCGGGACCGAGGTAGACCTCGGAGGCGACGATGACGTACTCGCGGTCCACGGCCGCCAGCCCCGGCGGATCGATGATGACAGCCCCGTGCATGCCAGAGGCCAGGTGCAGGCTCATCGGCGAGGTGGAGCAGTGGTAGAGCCAGATCCCCGAGTGCTGGGCCTTGAAGGTGTAGACGAGGGACTCCCCGGGGTTGATCGAGCGCATCGCCTGATCGGGCGGGGTGATCCCGGCGTGGAAGTCCAGGGAGTGGCTCATCGTGCCGTCGTTGACCAGGGTGATCTCGAAGGTGTCCCCCACCTTGCCGCGCAGGACGGGGCCGGGGACCTGCCCGTTGAAGGTCATGCGCCGCTGGGTGACACCGGCGCCGACCTGCATGACCTGCTCCTTGACGGTGAAGGTGTGCCGGTGGGTCATGGGGCCGCCGTCGGGGCTGGTGGGGGCGGGCGGCAGGGCGGCGTCGAAGGCCTTGAAGTCGGTGGGCAGACGGGCCGAGTAGTCGGGAACCGCGTCCTTGCCGGAGCCGGCCTGCTTGCTCTGACCGCTGCCGTGCTGGTGGGCACCGGCGACTGCCCCGCCGGCAGTGACGTGGAAGACCATGCCCTGGGCGCGGTGGCCGGCGATGGAGCACCAGCCCTCAATCGGCCCGGGGACGACATCGACCTCGAGCCTGCCCTTGGCGCCGGCGGCGATGCGCCCGGTGGTCTGGCCGGTGGCCAGGACGAGGTCGTGGACCTGGTCGGCGGTGTTGTCCAGGGTGATGACGAGCCGGTCACCGGGGGTGACGTCGACCGTGTCGGGCACGAACCGCATGCCCTGCACCTTGATGATGGCGTTGACGGTGTTGCCGGTGGCCGCGACGTCCTGGGTGGTTCCGCCCTGGCCGCGGTTGCCGATGACGCTTCCGACGACGACGGCCGCTCCGGCGGTGAGCAGTCCCATGAGGATGCCGCGGCGGTCGGCGGACTGGAGCAGGCCGCCCGAGGGTGATGCGGCAGTCCCACCTCCCGCCGCCCGGCCGGCCCCGCCAGGCAGGGGGCGGCGGCTGCGGTCGATGGCGGGGGCCGTACCGGCCGTCACGGCTCGGCGGTGGGCGCCCTCGGGCTTGTCGGCACCCGCCGCGGCGCGCCCGGCAGCAGTGTCGCCGGGTGTCTGAGCAGTGCCGCCGGCGCCGCTGTTCGCGGGGTCCTGGACGGCAGTGTCCTGAGAAGGGGCGTTCTCAGAGCCGGCAGCCTCGGAGGCGGCGGCCTCGTCGGGGGATGGTGCCTGCGCGTCGGGCGTCTTCGTCATCGGGTTCCCCTTCGGGGCTGGGCGGACCGGTGGCCCGCGGGGTCGGAGGTGGGGGCGGCGTCGGCCGGGGTGCGCGGGGTGCGCTTGCGCTGGGAGAGCCTGCACAGGCTGAGGATCATGCCCACCAGCAGGTAGGAGGTCACCAGCGCGGCCAGGGCGCCGGCGACGACGCGCACCTGCCAGGGCGCCCCCGGGCTGAGCGCCAGCAGGAGGCAGGCGTTGGCGGCGGTAACCCGGTAGGCGGCGAAGCGGTCCATGATCGCGTTGGTGGCCCGGGTGGCCGCGGGGCCGCCACCGAGCATCACCGGGGTGAGGTAGCTCAGGGCCGCCACGAGGATCTGCAGGGCGAAGCCCGCCGCCAAGGGCAGGCGCAGGGAGTGGATAACCTGGCGGGCAGCGGCGGCGTCGTCGGCCAGCGCCATGCGGGCCCCCAGGACGGCGACGCAGCCGATGAACCAGGCCACCGAGGCCATGGCGGAGGCCGTGGCGAAGGAGGTCGGCGGGACCCGGCGGGCGGTGCGGTAGGCGGGCACGAGGACTGCGCAGGCGCCGCCGAGGTAGACCAGGGTGCCCAGGCCCGCCAGGGGCGGCCACAGCCCGCAGGCGGCCACCAGCGCGGTGCCGCCCACGAGGTAGGGCAGGCCGCGGGTGGTCCAGCGCGGTGCGACCGGCTCCATGGGAGTGCGCAGCATCGTGGGCCACAGGACCGTGAGCGTGCCCAGGACCGTGGTGCCCACGAAGCCCAGCAGCATGGTGGTCGTGTGGGCCAGGTAGAAGCCGTCGGCCAGGGCGGAGCGCCCGTGGGCGTTGGACCAGGAGATGAGGAAGCCCAGGAGCGCACCGGTGGCCAGCAGGACCAGGGCGACGGCGTAGTGGAGGGCCAGGGACGCTAAGCGCGGGGCGATGGCCCTCCGATACTGCACAGTGATGGCCACGACGCCGGCGACGGCCTGGGCCATGACGACGGCCGCCCCGATGAGCGCGACCACCTGCTGGCCCATGGTGATGCCGGTGAGCACGACGGCGGTGCCGAGGCTGTGGGCGTAGAGGCGCGCGTCCAGCAGGGCGGCGCCGCCCAGGGCCGGGCGGTGCAGGAGGGTGTCGGCGAAGTGGGCGGACCAGATGGTGATGGCGCTGCCGATCCCGCCCAGGAGCAGGGCGTGCAGAGGCAGCCAGGTGCCCCAGGAGACCAGCGGGCCCACGATGGTCAGGGCCGCCAGGACCGCGGCGATGAGCAGCCAGGCCACGACCAGGGCGTTGCGACGCACCTGGGTGGTGCGCCGGGAGGGCTTCTTGGCGGGGCGGCCTGGGCCACTCGCTCGTCCGGGGCCGGGAAGCGAGCCGGGGCGGGGGGCGGGCCCGGAACCGGGAGAACCGATGGACAGGCTCATGTGCGGCTCCCTGTCGCCGGCGACGTCGTCGACCCGGGTGCAGCAGCCGCAGCCGGCCGTCTTGCCCTCACCGGTTTGCGGATGCTGCCGGAGGTCAGGACACGCCCCAGGGTGAGGACCATAAAGACGAGGATCGCCGCCACTCCCACGGCGCCGCCGACCTTCCAGGCCGCGGAGGCCTGCGCCAGCAGACCCGCGACGCGCACCACCAGGCCGGCGTGCAGCAGAACGTAGGGCAGCCACATGAGTCGGTGGTAGGGCAGGGCGCGGTGGACGACCGCGGGGATGATGACCGGCGCATGGGCCAGGATCATGGAGAAGGCGAAGCCCACCGTGATGCAGTGGATGACGATCTCGTAGGCGGCCCCGTTCAGCCCCTGCAGGCCCCACAGCGACCAGACCGCCCCGGCGAGGGCGAGCCACACGTAGCCGGCGAGCATGGAGGCCGCCATGAAACGCACCCCGCCGCGCAGGCGGACCGTGCGTCGGGCGACGTCGTAGTAGGCCGTGACAACGGCCAGCCCCAGCAGAGCCGGGCCGACCACCAGGTGGGAGCCCGGTGCGATGAGCATCAGGCAGGCGCCCAGGACCGCCGCACCGGACAGCGCCTCGACAACGGTCTCCACCATCTCGTCGAGGAAGGCGATACGGGCCAGCTCCAGGCGCTCACCGATGATGGTGAGCGCGGGGAAGAGCAGCCATAGCGGGACGACATCCTCCATGCCGCGGCCATCCAGCCACAAGACGTCCCCCAGCAGGAGGGCTGCCGCGCCCATGGCCTCGACGTCGACGGCGGCGCTGGGGGCGCGCCGGTGAACCCGCAGGTAGATGGCGCACAGGATGCCAGCAGCGCCGGTCATGAGTCCCCGGCCGACGACGTCGGGGGCACCAGCCAGGAGGGCCAGGCATCCCACGGCACTGCCCAGTGGGGCGAGGAAGGCCCAGGGGGCACGGGCGGCGACCGCCCGCTCCAGGGCGATAACGGTCCCCAGGAAGCCGACGAGCATGAGGGGGCCGTGGAGAGCCGCCAGCTCGGCCCCGCCGACGGGGGCCGGCAGGTTGAGGCGCAGGAGGGCGGCGTTGAGTCCCATGAGGATGCAGGCGGCGCCCAGGGCCAGGGCCACCAGGCGCGGCGCCACCCGGCTGGTCAGCGCCCGGCTGAGTCGGTCCGTCTCCACGGCCCAACCGTATCCAACGGCGCCGCAAACGCCCGCACTCACATCGACAAAAACTTCATAGACGACACGGCTCCGCGTCGTTTATGAAGTTTCGGTAGGTTTGCCGAGCGTCGACCGGGCCTGCGGAGGCGGACGGTCGTTCCTGCGAGCCCTGCAGTGGTAGTAAGGTCACGCTCACCAGTACGAAACACTCCGAAGGAGAACCCTATGAGCGAGAGCCCCGAGCTGCTGCCCGTCACCGAGAAGAAGTCCAGCTGCGGCTGCCACGAGCACAGCGACGAGCGCCTCACCCTGGACGCGCGTGCCATCCCGCACCGCCTGCGCCACGCCGCGGTCATCGGAGCCGCCTCCTCCCTGAACCCCGGTGAGGGCTTCGACCTGGTGGCCCCGCACGTGCCCACCCCGCTGCTGGCCCAGATCGACCAGCTGCCCTTCACCTTCCAGCACACGCTGCTGGAGCAGTCCGAGGGCTTCGCGCGCGTCGAGATCCTGCGCACCGCCTGATCCGCGCCTCAGCGCGGCCGGTCGGTGGGAGGCGCCCGCGGGTCCAAGCCCTTGGCTCCAGCCACGGGCTCGGGACCTCAGTGGGCCCGACTCCATGCCACCGGCGCGCTCCCGATATGCTCAACGCATGACGCCAGCACCGCTCGATGCCGCGGTCGTCGGCCCGAGCAGGAGCCGTGGGACCTCCGCGGACCTGCCCATGCCGACGACCCGGCCGGTGCTACCCGACCTGTCTGAACGTCCCGGCACGTCGGCCCCGGCCGCCGACGGCGTCCCCCAGCAGCTGGTCGACCGCTACGGGCGCACCGTGCGCGACCTGCGCCTGTCCATCACGGACCGCTGCAACCTGCGCTGCACCTACTGCATGCCCGCGCAGGGACTGCAGTGGCTGCCCACCCCGGATCTGCTGACCACCGCCGAGCTCACCCGCCTGGGGCGCATCGCCGTCGAGCGCCTGGGAGTCGAGCGCATCCGATTGACCGGGGGCGAGCCGCTGCTGCGGCGCGACCTGGAGGAGATCGTCGGGGCGCTGTCCGCGCTGCGGACGTCGAGCGGACTCAAGCCGGACATCGCCCTGACCACGAACGGGCTGGGCCTGGAGAAGCGGGCCGCCGGGCTGCGAGCGGCGGGCCTGGACCGCGTCAACGTCTCCATCGACTCCCTGGACCCGCGGGACTACGCCGCCATCACTCGCCGAGACCGGCTCGCCGACGTCCTGACCGGGATCGCCGGCGCCCAGGAGGCCGACCTGGCCCCCATCAAGGTCAATGCCGTGGCCGTGCCCGCCACCGTGGAGGAGCGGGCACCGCGACTCCTGGCCGAGTGCCTGCGCCGCGGCTGGCAGCTGCGGTTCATCGAGCACATGCCGCTGGGCCCCCGCGAGACCTGGAGCAGCCACGACGTCGTCGGCGTCGATCAGATCCTGGGGGTGCTGCGGGAGGCCGGATTCATCCTCACCGAGGTGGGCCGCCCGGACCGTCGTCCAGCGGCGCTGTGGCGCGTCGCCGCCGGAAGCGCGGCGGGCCAGGACCATCCGGCCGGGACGGTGGGTGTCATCGCCTCGGTCACCGCCCCCTTCTGCTCGGACTGCGACCGTACCCGCGTCACAGCCGACGGGCGCCTCATGACCTGCCTGTTCTCCAGCACCGAGACCGACCTGCGCGGCCCCATGCGCGCCGGGGCCAACGACGACGAGCTCATCCGCATCTGGGCCAGCGCCACCTGGGGCAAGCCCCGCGCGCACGGCTCGGACAGTCCCCAGACCGAGAGCGACGGCTTCGCCCGCCCGCAGCGCACCATGTCGGCCATCGGCGGCTGACCCGAGTTCTAAGGAGCCCCATGATGAGTCCCTCCCCTGAGATGTCCCCCCAGGCGGGCGCGCACGCGGGTCAGGCGCAGATCTCTGTGACCCTGCGCTACTTCGCCGCGGCCGCCGAGGCCGCAGGCCGCCCCGAGGAGCGCCTGGACCTGCCCGTCGGCACGACGCTGGCGGGTCTGCGCGAGCAGTTGTCGGGGCGGGGCCTGGAGATGGCGCGGGTCATACCGATCTGCAGCTTCCTGGTCAACTCGGTCTCCACCCCGGCGGACTCGCTCACGCCCCTGGCCGACGGCGACGCCGTCGACGTGCTCCCGCCCTTCGCCGGCGGGTGAGTCTCGCCGCTCCCGCATCGAGCCGGGCATTTTTCGCGTAGCCCAACCGTTTTTCCGCCCGGCTACGCGAGAAATGCCCGGCTCGGTGAGAAGGAGGGGAGATCAGGCGATGTTGCTCCACTGGCTCGAGCCGTCGGTGAAGGTCTGGCGCTTCCACACGGGCAGGCGCTCCTTGACCTCCTCGACGATCTGGCTGCACACGGCGAAGGCCTCGGCGCGGTGGTCGGAGCTGACGGCGACCGCGAGCGCTGCCTCCCCGACGCTCAGGTCGCCGACGCGGTGGACGACGCCCAGGGCCCGCACCCGCCCCTGCTGAGCCACGTCCTGGGCGATCTGCTCGACGACTTGGCCGGCCGTGGGGTGGCAGGAGTAGCCGATGCCGGTGACGGCGCGCTCGGCGTCGTGGTTGCGGACCACGCCCTCGAAAGTGACGACGGCGCCGGCGGCGGCGTCCTGGACGGCGTCGGCGAGTTCGGTGACGCTGATGGGTGACTCGGTGACCTCGGCACGGACCACGCGGGCCGTGGGAGCCGGGAGCGGCCGGCTGGGCTGGTCGGGGCTGGGCGTCACGGGGTCTCCTCGATCGGGGCGGCGGGCTGGGCGTGATCGGATGGTCGGCCGCGAGCATACCCATGTGGGCTTCACCGGCTGAACGGGCATGATAGGCCCCGGACGTTCGGGCACCGGCCCCACGACCGCCCGCCCTGAAGTCGCAGCCCGCAGGGTACCCGCCAAAGGAAGGACCGCTATGGCGCAGATGATTCCGCTGGAGGACTACGTCTCCCAGGTGCTGGAGACCCTCTCACCCCTGGAGGACGGTCGCCTGGAGCTGGGGCGGGCGCACCGCCGGGTGCTGGCCGAGGACGTGACCGCCGCCGTCTCGGTGCCGCCGTGGACGAACTCGGCGATGGACGGCTACGCGGTGCGCGCGAAGGACACGACCGGCGCCTGCCCGCTCACGCCCGTGGTTCTGCCGGTGAGCGGGGACGTTCCGGCCGGCGCCGCACCGCGGCCCCTCGCGGAGGGAACCGCCCAGCGGATCATGACTGGGGCGATGCTGCCTGAGGGCGCGGACGCCGTGGTCAAGGTGGAGGACACCGACCAGGCTCCCGGCCCGCACCCGATTCCCGAGCGCGTCGAGATCCGCGCGGCAGCGACCCCGGGCCTCAGCGTGCGCCGCGCCGGGGAGGACGTGGCCGTGGGTGATCCGGTCATGGCGGCGGGGACGAGGCTGTCGGCGGCGGCCATCTCCGCCCTGGCCTCCGTGGGGCTCGGCTCGGTGCTGGTGCGGCCGCAGGTGCGCGTGGCGGTGGTGTCCACCGGGGCCGAGCTGCGTGACGCCGGCCAGGCGCTGGAGCCCGGGACGATTCCCGACTCCAACTCCCTGCTGCTCGCCGGGCTGGTCGCCGAGCACGGGGCCGTGTGCACGAGCGTGGCCCGCAGCGGCGACACGGCCGAGGCCCTGGCTGAGGTCCTGCAGCAGGACGCGGCCGGCGCCGACCTCATCGTCACCTCCGGGGGCGTGTCCGCGGGGGCCTTCGATCCTCTAACGATGCTGGCTCAGGCGCAGCGGGGCGAGGAGGCCCCGGTGCACCTGGACTTCGTCAAGGTGGCCATGCAGCCGGGCAAGCCCCAGGGGCACGGCTGGGTGCTCGCCGACGACGGCCGGCGGGTGCCGATCATCTGCCTGCCGGGCAACCCGGTGAGCGTCCTGGTGTCCTTCACCACGATCGTGGCCCCGGCGCTGGCCCGTCTGGCCGGGCAGGATGCGGCGGGCGGCGCCGAGTCGCTCCCGGGGCGGCCGAGCCTGACGGCGCGTGCGGCAGTGGGTTGGCGGACCCCGCCGGGGCGGCGCCAGCACGTGCCGGTGCGTTTCACTGAGGCCCCCACCGGCTCCGACGTCAGTTCCGGCCTCGGCGACGGTGCGGGCCTGCCCTGGGTGACGCCCACCCACCGGCTGGGCTCCGGCTCGCACCTGGTGGCCTCGCTGCCCGCTGCGCAGGCCCTGGCGGTGGTGGCCGCCGAGGTCGAGGCGGTCGAGGTCGGCGACGAGCTGCCCCTCATCCCGCTGTCCGCCTCGTAGAGCCCGCCGGCCGCCCTCAAGTCCGCCTGCGAGAATCCCGGACCGCGTCCACGGGGCGCGATCCCACGCACCATTGAAGGAGCCTCCCATGACTACCCGCCCCGAGATCACCCTCACCCACCTGGACGAGGCGGGCGCCGCCTACATGGTGGATGTCACCGCCAAGACCCCCACCGTGCGCGAGGCCCGCGCCACCGCCTTCGTGGCCTGCTCGGAGGCGATCGTCGACGCCCTGCGCAGCGGCTCTGTCCCCAAGGGCGACGTGCTCGCCGTGGCCCGCGTGGCCGGGATCGCGGCGACAAAAAAGGTCCCCGAGCTCCTCCCCCTGGCGCATGTCATCGGCGTGCATGGGGCGCGCGTGGACCTGGAGATCGTCGACGGCGGCGTGCGCATCGAGACCACGGTGCGCACGGCCGACCGCACGGGCGTGGAGATGGAGGCACTCACCGCCGCCACCGTGGCGGGACTGGCGATCGTCGACATGGTCAAGGGAGTGGACCGGGGCGTCGAGCTGCGAGAGGCCAAGGTGGTCGCCAAGTCCGGGGGACGCTCAGGGGACTGGGTGCGCGGTGACCGCGGCGACCGCGGCGATGTGGCCTGAGCAGACGGCCCGCGCCATCGTGAGCACCGCGGATGCGGTCGAAGTCGCCGAGGCCCCCGATGGCGCCGAGGTCGCCGATGTCATTGTGCTGGCCGGCGGGACCGGGGCTCGGCTGGACGGAGCCTCCAAGCCCGACGTCGTCGCCCGGGGGCTGCGCCTGCTCGACCACGTGCTGGCCGGCCTGGAGCATCTGCGGACGCAGGGTCTTCCGCTCGGGCGCGTGTGCGTCGTCGCACCGCCGGAGGTCGCACTGCCGTGCGGCGTCCTGCGGGCGCTGGAGGACCCTCCCCTGGGAGGACCCGTCGCCGGGATCGGAGCCGGGCTGGATGTCCTAGGACGGAGCGACCCGGTTGCGGGACTGGCCGGGATCCTCACCTGCGACGCGCCCTTGTCCTGGAGGGCGCTGCCGGCCCTGCACCGGGCGCTGGCGCAGGCCGGGCCGAAGCTGGACGGGGTCTGCGCCCGCGACAGCGAGCACACCCAGTACCTGCTGGGCCTCTACCGTCGCCGAGCACTGGCCGCAGCCGTCGCCCCGGGCGGCACACCTCTGCGGGACACGGCTGTGCGCCGGGCACTCGGGACGCTCCGCGTCAAGGCCATCCCCACGGCTCGCGATGTCGTGCGGGATCTGGACACCTGGGCCGAGGTCCATTCCTGGGACTCGGGCCGCTCCGAGTAGCAGCCCGGCTCAATCCGAATCGCTCAGCAGTGCTCGAGCGTGCTCAGTGGTCGCCGCCGCCGAGCTGCTCCAGGACATGGGGCACCAGGGGGCCGACGACGGCAACGGTGTCCTTGACCCCACCGCGCGAGCCGGGGGCGTTGACGACCAGGGCGCCCTCGGCGCCGCGAGAGGTCACGCCTACCAGCCCGCGGGACAGTCCCGCCAGCGGTGTCTTGGTCAGCCCGTGGGCGCGGATCTGCGCCTCGATGCCCTCGATGCGGGTCTCCAGCAGTGGTGCCGTCGCCTCCGGGGTGAGGTCCCGAGGGGTCACCCCGGTACCGCCGGTGGTCAGGACCACCCGGGCGCCGTCGGCCACCGCCCGCCTGATCGCCTTGCGCACCGGCTCGATGCCGTCGGGCACGAGGTCCACCTTCTCGACGACGACGTCGTGCTCAGCCAGGAGGCGCTGGGCCAGCGGGCCGGAGAGGTCCTCTCTCTCACCGCTGACGCAGCGGTCGGAGACGGTGATGACGGCGCCTTTGACGGGCTCGGGCAGGGCCGCCAGGCCCTTCTGGACGATGGGGGTCTCACTCATGGACCCACCGTAGTCCGCCTACACCCCGCGCGGCTCCTCCGTCTCCCACCCGGAGTTTCAAGGGCAACACGTCCCGATCCAACCGACAACCTCAATTAGGCAACTAATGTTGAACCTAATTCACCGCCCTTAGTCACCTCCGAGCCGTCGGTTTCGCCTCGTATTGCTCAGACATTCGTCCCTTGCATGAAGATCTGACCAACTCAATGCATCATTGATCGCGGTGTGAGTCCGCAGGCTTTCACCGACCCTCTCCACACAGTCTCAGGTCCAGGGCGCTGTCGCCCAGCGGACCGAGCCCCACAACAGCAGGAGCCCTATGTCCACGCTCGACACCTCTGGTCGCGTCCTCACAGGGTGGAACCCTGAAGAGCCGGAGAACTGGTCCGCGAAGATCGCCTGGACCACTCTGACCATCTCGACCTACTCGATGATCCTGGCCTTCTGCGTCTGGTTGCTCCCCAGCGCGATCGCCCCCAAGCTCACCGAGATCGGCTTCAATCTCACCGAGAGCCAGCTGTACTGGCTCGCCGCCATGCCCGGCCTGTCCTGCGGCCTGATCCGCCTCATCTACATGTTCCTGCCGCCGATCGTCGGCACCCGCAAGCTCGTCGCATGGTCGTCCCTGCTCTACGCTCTGCCGATGCTCGGCTGGTTCTTCGCGGTGCAGAGCACCGAGACGAGCTTCGGAACACTGCTCGCCCTGGCCTTCGCCTGCGGGATCGGGGGCGGCTCGTTCTCCGGCTACATGCCCTCAACCGGCTACTTCTTCCCCAAGCGGCTGACCGGTACCGCCCTGGGGATCCAGGCGGGCGTCGGGAACATGGGAATGAGCATCATCCAGCTGCTGAGCCCCTGGCTCATGGGTTTCGGTCTGCTGGGCATCACCTGGATCGCCCCCCAGCACGTCGGCAGCGGCCAAGTGTGGGTCCACAACGTGGCCGTCTTCTTCATCCCGTGGACCATCGTGGCCGCGGTCCTCGCCTTCGCCCTGCTCAAGGACGTCCCGGTCAAGGCCAACATCCGCCAGCAGATCGACATCTTCACCAACCCCGACACCTGGTACATGACGCTCATGTACGTGGCGACCTTCGGGCTGTTCTCCGGGTTCGCCGCACAGTTCGGACTCCTCATCAAGAACACCTACGGGCCTGGCTCGCCCCTGGCCGATCACTTCGACAAGTCCCTGCTGCCCCTGGGTGCGACCTACGCCTTCCTCGGGCCGCTGATCGGGTCGGTGGTCCGAATGCTGTGGGGGCCCCTGTGCGACCGCTTCGGCGGGGCCATCTGGACCTTCATCTCCATCGTGGGAATGGGCGCCACACTCGCCGTCACCACCTTCTACCTCCACCCGACCGATCCGGCGCAGTTCCCCGGCTTCCTGTGGTCCATGCTGGCGATGTTCTTCTTCTCCGGCCTGGGTAACGCCGGCACCTTCAAGCAGATGCCGATGATCATGCCCAAGCGGCAGGCCGGCGGCGCCATCGGCTTCACGGCCGCCGTTGCCAGCCTGGGCCCCTTCATCGTCGGCGTCGCCATCGCCTCCCTGGGCACCACCGCCTGGTTCTGGATCTCGGTCGCCTACTGCGCCGTGTGCGCGGTCATCTGCTGGCTGCGCTACGCGCGACCGGGAGCCCCGTTCCCGGGCTGAGTTCCCACATCCGGCATCCGTTCGGAACGCCCACAACTGTCTGACGGGCTCGGCGGCTCACGACTCGCCCGCCCGCCTGCCCCGTCGGGGGCGCTCGGTGCCCGTCCGGTCGCCATCGGCCCGTCGGACCGCCGCGCCCCCACGCTGAACACCGATGAACACAAACACACCATTGACCACCCACCAACTTCACGGACCAAAGGACCATTGATGAGCACCACCGGCTCCCAGACCACCGGCCCCGGGATCGTCCCTGGGCCCGACCAGCAGGTCGAGAACGCCCCCGGACTGCTCACGCTGGGCTCGTACCTGCGTCGAGGGCAAGCCTCTGCCGACGCCCGCCGCCTGTTCCTCACCGGAGGGCGCGAGGCCGACACCTTCTACCGCCACCGGTGGAGCCACGACAAGATGGTCCACTCCACCCACGGGGTCAACTGCACCGGGTCGTGCGCCTGGGAGGTCTACGTCTCCGACGGCATCATCACCTGGGAGAAGCAGATCACCGACTACCCCACCACGGGGCCGGACATGCCCGAGTACGAGCCCCGCGGCTGCCCGCGTGGCGCGGCCTTCTCCTGGTACACCTACTCCCCCACGCGCATCCGCTACCCCTACGTGCGCTCGGTCCTCCTGGACGCCTTCCGCGCCGCGAAGGCCGACAACGACGGCGACCCGGTCGCCGCCTGGGCGCAGGTCACCGGTGACCCCGCCACCGCCAAGGCCTACAAGTCCGCCCGAGGCAAGGGCGGCATGGTCCGCGTGGGCTGGGACGAGGCCATGGAGATCGTCGCGGCCGCCTACGTCCACACCATCCGTACCTGGGGCCCGGACCGCATCGCCGGCTTCAGCGTCATCCCGGCCATGTCCCAGGTCTCCTACGGAGCCGGCGGCCGCCTCCACGAGCTCATCGGCGGCACGATGCTCTCCTTCTACGACTGGTACGCCGACCTGCCGCCGGCCTCACCCCAGGTCTTCGGGGACCAGACCGACGTCCCCGAGGCCGGCGACTGGTACAACGCCCAGTACCTCATGATGTGGGGCTCCAACCTGCCGCTGACCCGTACCCCGGACGCCCACTTCATGACCGAGGCCCGCTACCACGGGCAGAAGGTCGTGGCCGTCTCCCCCGACTACGCCGACAACACCAAGTTCGCCGACCAGTGGCTGCGCGTGGCCCCGGGCACCGACGGCGCCCTGGCCCAGGCGATGGGTCACGTCATCCTCTCCGAGTTCCACGTCAAGCGCGAGGAGTCCTTCTTCCTGGACTACATGCGCCGTCACACCGACTCCCCCTTCCTCATCGGCCTGGAGCCCTCCCCCGACGGCACCAGCTACGTGCCCGGCCGCTTCGTGACGGCCTCCGATGTCAACGGCGTCGCCACCGGTGCCCCGAAGAACGAGTTCCGCCCCCTCGTGTGGGACCGCGAGCGCGGCCCGGCCGACCCCGGCGGCACCCTGGCCGACCGCTTCACCCCCGAGGGTGAGGGCAAGTGGAACCTGCTCATGGACGGTGTCGACCCGGTCATGAGCATCATGGATCTGCACGGCGAGGGCCCCCAGGTTCAGGCCGCCGAGGTGCTCCTGCCCCGCTTCGACCTGCCTGGCTCCTCCACCCCCGAGGGCTCTGTGGGCGGCGGCGTCGTGCGCCGCGGCGTGCCGGTCACCCGCATCGGGGACCGCCTGGTCACCACCGTCTACGACCTGCTCCTGGCCCAGTACGCCGTCGAGCGCCCGTCCATGCCGGGCGAATGGCCCGCGGACTACCAGGACGCCACCGTCCCGGGCACACCCGCCTGGGCCAGCGAGATCACCGGTGTTCCCGGCCCCGCCATCATCCAGGTGGCGCGCGACTTCGCCCTCAACGCCGTGGAGTCCGGCGGCCGCTCCCAGATCGTCATGGGCGCGGGCATCAACCACTACTACCACGCCGACCAGATCTACCGGACGATCCTGGCGCTGACCTCTATGTGCGCCACCCAGGGCGTCAACGGCGGCGGCTGGGCCCACTACGTGGGTCAGGAGAAGGTCCGCCCGCTCAGCGGCTTCCAGCAGTACTCCTTCGCCCTGGACTGGCACCGCCCGGCCCGGCAGATGATCGCCACGGGCTTCTGGTACCTCACCACCGACCAGTGGCGCTACGACACCACCTCCGCCGAGCGCCTGGCCTCCCCGCTGGGACCGGGCACCCTGGCGGGTAAGACCACGACCGACGCCATGGTCGAGGCCATGAAGCGCGGGTGGACGCCGTCCTACCCGACCTTCAACCGCAGCCCGCTGCTCCTGGGCCAGCAGGCCGCCGAGGCGGGCATGGACCCCAAGGACTACGTCGTCGAGCAGCTGCGCTCCGGTGAGCTGCGCTTCGCCTGCGAGGACCCCGATGCCCCGGAGAACTTCCCGCGCATCCTGTGCTCGTGGCGCACGAACCTGCTGGGCAGCTCGGCCAAGGGCACGGAGTTCTTCCTGCGCCACATGGTGGGTGCGGATAACGACGTCAACGCCGTCGAGAACCCGCCCGAGCAGCGTCCCGCCTCGGTGACCTGGCGCGACGAGGCTCCCGCCGGCAAGCTTGACCTCATGTGGACCGCGGACTTCCGCAACACCTCCACCACGCTGCACTCCGACGTCGTCCTGCCTGCGGCCACCTGGTACGAGAAGCACGACATCTCCTCGACCGACATGCACCCCTTCGTGCACTCCTTCAACGCGGCCATCGACCCGCCCTGGGAGGCGCGCACCGACTTCCAGGTCTTCCAGACCCTGGCCGGGCTCATCTCCGCCTGGGCGCCGCGCTACCTGGGCACCCAGACCGACGTCGTCGCCGCGCCCCTGACGCACGACACCCCCGACGCCCTGACGATGGCGCACGGTGACGTGTCCTCCCTCCCCCAGGAGTGGGTGCCGGGCGTGACGATGCCCAAGCTGGTGCCCACCGAGCGCGACTACACCCAGATCCGGGCCAAGTTCGATGCCCTGGGGCCCCTGGCCGAGAAGCTGGGGCTGCCCTGCAAGGGCATCATGCTCAAGCCCGGGCCGGAGGTGGAGCGCCTGGCCCGCAACCACGGGGTCTCCTCCGACGGCGTGGCCGCCGGCCGGCCGCTGATCGACACCGATATCCGCGCCGCCGACGCCATCTTCACGCTGTCGGGCACCACCAATGGGCGCATCGCCACCGAGGGCTGGGACACGCTGTCCAAGCGCACCGGAACCACGTTGGTCGAGCTCAGCGAGGAGGAGGCCGGCAAGCACATCTCCTTCGCCGACACCCAGGTCAAGCCCCAGGGAGTCATCACCTCCCCGGAGTGGTCCGGCTCCGAGCACGGCGGACGGCGCTACTCGGCCTTCGTGGTCAACGTGGAGCATGCCAAGCCCTGGCACACCCTGACCGGGCGCATGCACTACTACCTCGATCACGACTGGATGCGGGACATGGGCGAGTCCCTGCCCATCTTCCGGCCACCACTGGACTTCCACGCCCTGTACGGGGAGGCCGCGCCGGGCTCGGTGTCCACGAGCCAGGCGGGCACGGCGGAGGTCGCAGTGCGCTACATCACCGCGCACAACAAGTGGGCGATCCACTCGCAGTACTTCGACAACCTGCACATGCTCACGCTGGGACGCGGGGGCCAGACCATCTGGATGAGCCCCCAGGACGCCGACAAGATCGGCGTCAAGGACAACGAGTGGGTCGAGGCCTACAACCGCAACGGCATCGTGGCGGCGCGCGCCATCGTCTCCCACCGCATCCCCGAGGGCATGGTCTTCATGCACCACGCCCAGGAGCGCACCATGAACACCCCGCTGACTGAGACCAGCGGCAGGCGCGGCGGGACGCACAACTCCCTGACCCGGATCGTGCTCAAGCCCAGCCACTTCGCAGGCGGCTACGGGCAGCTGTCCTACGCCTTCAACTACATCGGCCCCACGGGCAACAACCGCGACGAGGTCACGCTTATCCGTCGCCGCAGCAACCAGGAGGTGACTTTCTGATGAAGGTCATGGCCCAGATCGCAATGGTGATGAACCTCGACAAGTGCATCGGCTGCCACACCTGTTCAGTGACCTGCAAGCAGGCCTGGACCAACCGCGAGGGCACCGAGTACATGTGGTTCAACAATGTCGAGACCCGCCCTGGTGTCGGCTACCCCAAGGGCTGGGAGGACCAGGACACCTGGCGCGGCGGCTGGGAGCGCACGGCCTCGGGCCGCCTGCGGCCCCGCTCGGGCGGGCGCCTGCGCCGCCTGGTCAACAT
This sequence comes from Actinomyces sp. HMSC075C01, assembly GCF_001812965.1. NCBI lineage: Bacteria > Bacillati > Actinomycetota > Actinomycetes > Actinomycetales > Actinomycetaceae > Actinomyces > Actinomyces sp. HMSC075C01. The sequence goes on along the minus strand of NZ_KV810960.1, from coordinate 7,705 downwards.
CTTCGCCAACCCGGAGATGCCCACGGTCGAGGACTACTACGAGCCGTGGACCTACGAGTACGACAAGCTGCTCTCGGCCCCCAAGGACTCCCCGGCGATTCCGGTGGCGCGCGCCAAGAGCCAGCTGACCGGCGAGTACATGCCCACCATCAAGTGGGGTCCCAACTGGGACGACGACCTGGGCGGGTCCATGGAGACCCTCCAGCAGGACCCGATCATCGAGGCGATGAGCACGAAGGTGCGCACCGACATCGAGTCGGCCTTCATGTTCTACCTGCCGCGCATCTGCGAGCACTGCCTCAACCCCACCTGCGTGTCCGCCTGCCCGTCGGGCGCCATGTACAAGCGCACTGAGGACGGCATCGTTCTGGTGGACCAGGACGCCTGCCGCGGCTGGCGCATGTGCGTGTCCTCCTGCCCCTACAAGAAGGTCTACTTCAACCACGCCACCGGCAAGGCCGAGAAGTGCACCCTGTGCTACCCGCGCCTGGAGATCGGCCAGCCCACTGTGTGCTCGGAGACCTGCGTGGGCCGCCTGCGCTACCTGGGCGTCCTCCTCTACGACGCCGATCGCGTCTCGCAGGCCTCCGCCGTCAAGGACCCGCAGGACCTGTACATGGCCCAGCGCGAGATCCTCCTCAACCCCCACGATCCCGAGGTCGTGGCGGGCGCGCGCGCCGAGGGCGTGCCGGACAACTGGATCGAGGCGGCCCAGGCCTCCCCCGTCTGGGACCTCATCGACACCTATGAGGTGGCCCTGCCCCTGCACCCCGAGTACCGCACCATGCCGATGGTCTGGTACATCCCGCCGCTCTCCCCGGTCGTTGACGAGGTCGCGGCTGCCGGCCTGGACGGCGAGAACTACAAGGTGCTGCTCACGGCCGTCTCCGACATGCGCATTCCGCTGGAGTACCTGGCGGGCCTGTTCACGGCCGGTGAGACCAACACGGTCGAGCTCGTGCTGCGGCGACTGGCCGCGATGCGCTCCCACATGCGCGACGTGCGCCTGGGCCGCGAGCCCGACCCGGCCATCGCCGCCGCCGTGGGCCTGGACGGCAAGAAGCTGGAGGCCATGTACCGCCTGCTGGCCATCGCCAAGTACGACGACCGCTACGTCATCCCCACCACTAAGCCCGAGGTCCCCCGCGGCATGGAGTCCATGGGTAACGACGTCAAGACCCTCCTGGGTGAGGGCGCTCCGGCCGGCTGTCACCCCGACGTCGCCTCCTTCCACGGTCAGGGCGGCGGCGCCATGAACGGCGGCCCGGTGAGTCTGCCGCTGCCGACCGTGCGCCGTGAGCCGGTGCCTGCCGCCGGCCCGGGTATCCCGCAGGTCGGTGTGCCTGAGCCGGTGGGTCAGGCCCGGTCAGCTGACTCCTCCGCACGGGCCGCCTCGACCGGCCCTGCGGTCGCGGCCCCCAGGGACCTCTGAGATGGTCTCCTTCGTCCGCGCCCCCCGGGTTCTTCAGGAACCCGCCGAGGTGCAGCTGACACCCTCCCAGCGAGCCACCGTGCACATGGCGGCCTCGCTGCTGCTGGACTACCCGGCCGAGGGGACTCTGGAGACGCGCCTGAACGCCGTCGAGGCCGAGCTGGCCACGCTGCCGGCGGAGGTGACCGTCCTCCTGGAGGAGTTCATCGCTCAGGCGCGACGCCGCGGTGAGCGGGCCATGGCCGAGCACTACGTGGAGGTCTTCGACCGACGTCGGCGCTGCTGCCTGTACCTGACGTACTACACGGTGGGTGACACCCGGCACCGGGGCGCCGCGCTGCTGGCCTTCAAACAGGCACTGGCGGCGGCCGGCTACGAGATGGCCGCCGACGAGCTGCCCGACTACCTGCCGGTGGTCCTCGAGCTGTCCGCGCGCAGCGGCGACGAGGTGGCCGACACGCTCCTGTCCTCCCACCGCGAGGGCATCGAGGTGCTGCGCAGCGCCCTGACCGACGCCGCCTCCCCCTACGCGGGGCTGGTGGAGGCCGTCTCCATGACCCTGCCGCAGATTGACGAGGCCACCGCCGAGCGCGTACGCGCCCTCGTGGCGGCCGGGCCGCCCACCGAGACCGTCGGTGTCACCAACACCCTGCCCTTCCCGACCATTCCCGTGCGCAACCCGAGCCTGTCCGGCGCACCCGCCGTGCCGGGCTCGGTACCAGTCGCCGATCCTTCCCCCTTCACGAGCAGCCAGGAGAGCATGACATGAGCCCGATTCAGCAGAACCTCATGTGGGTGGCCCTGCCCTACGCCAGCCTGGTGCTGCTGGTGGCAGGCATGATCTGGCGGTGGCGCACCGACCAGTTCGGCTGGACCTCCCGCTCCTCGCAGTGGAACGAGTCCCGCATCCTGCGCCTGGCCTCCCCCCTGTTCCACCTGGGCTTCCTCATGGTGATGGCCGGTCACGTCGTCGGGCTCCTGGTGCCCAAGGACGTCACTGAGATGCTGGGCGTCTCCGAGCACATGTACCACCTGGGCGCCACCTACCTGGGATCCTTCGCTGCCATCATGACGATCGTGGGCCTGGCCGGACTCATCTACCGGCGCGTCGTCGTCAAGAGCGTGCGCCTGGCCACCACCCGCAACGACCTGGTCATGTACTGCTTCCTCATCGTCCCGGTCCTGCTGGGCTCGGCGGCCACAGTCCTCAACCAGCTCACCGACGCCCACGGCTACGACTACCGCGAGACGATCAGCCCCTGGCTGCGCTCGGTGCTGGTCCTCCAGCCGCGCCCCGAGCTCATGGCTGACGTGCCGCTCTCCTTCAAGCTCCACGTCATCGCGGGCTTCCTGCTCCTGGCGATCTGGCCCTTCACCCGCCTGGTCCACGTGGTCTCCGCTCCCGTGGGCTACGTGACCCGCCCCTACGTGGTCTACCGTTCGCGCGAGGGGGCCACCTCCACCGCACGTCCCTCGCGCGGTTGGACCCCGGTGCGCACCCAGGGCACCGGCAACCAGGGGGCCGACGACGTCACTCCCTCCCAGGGTGCCTGAACCGGCCGACCCCGCCGTCACGAAAGGACACACAATGAGTATCTCCCGTCGCGCGGCCATCGCCGCCGTCAGCCTGCTCTCCGCCGTCTGTCTGGCCGCGTGCGGCGGCTCCGCCTCCAACAGCTCCACCGGCGCGGCCACGGGCGCCGCCTCCGCGAGCGCCTCGGGCGGCGCGGGGAAGGCCACCGGCAAGGTCACGGTCCTGGCCGCGGCCTCCCTCCAAGGGGCCTTCGAGGAGATCGAGAAGACCGTGGAGAAGGACAACCCCGGCCTGGACGTCACCTTCGACTTCCAGGGCTCCCAGGACCTGGTGGCCTCCCTGGCGGGCGGCGACAGCGCCGACGTCCTGGCCACGGCCAACAACTCCACGATGAAGACCGCTGCGGACCAGAAGCTGGTCGGGAGCCAGACCGAGTTCGCCACCAACGTCCTGACCCTCATCGTCCCCAAGGGCAACCCCAAGAAGATCACCGGGCTGGACTCGTCGCTGGACGGCGCCAACCTGGTCATCTGCGCCCCCGAGGTGCCCTGCGGCGAGGCCACTCAGAAGCTCACCAAGGCCCTGGGCGTCACCCTCAACCCTGCCTCCGAGGAGCAGAAGGTGACCGACGTGCGCGGCAAGGTCGAGTCCGGTGAGGCCGACGCCGGCATCGTCTACACCACCGACGCCGCGGCCGCCAAGGACAAGACGGACAAGATCGACATCCCCGACGGCGGCGTCGTCAACCACTACCCGATCGCCCAGACCGCCAAGCCCGAGAACCCCGCGGGCGCCCAGGTCTTCATCGAGGCCGTCACCGGGAAGGTCGGTCAGGAGATCCTGGCCAAGTACGGCTTCGGCAAGCCCGGTAGCGCCTCGGCCGGGGCGAGTGCTGGGGCCAGCACCGCCCCGTCCCAGGCCGCGACCGCTGAGGGCTCCTCCACCCCGGAGGCGAACAAGCCCACCGCGCAGACCACGGCTCCGTGACGGCTTGCCGTCCTGAATCGATGACCTGATAAACATGAGTCTGTGAACCAGACATCCCCCACTGCGCGCTCCGCGCAGCAGTCGGTACGGCGGTCCGTCCGCGCCCTTTCTCGGCGTGGGCGGGCCGCTCGCTCACCTCTGCCCGTCCTGGTGACCGCGCTGGCCGTCCTGGGGGGCTGCGCGATCGTCCTGCCCCTGGTGGGGATGGGCACGCGCGTGTCCTGGGGGCAGCTGCCCCAGCTGCTGGCGACGCCATCGGCGCAAGCCGCCCTGTGGCTCTCGATCCGCACCTGCCTGACCTCCACGGTCATCTGCGTGGCGCTGGGCGTGCCGCTGGCGCTGCTGCTGGCCCGCAGCTGGCCGGGCGTGAGGATCGCACGAATCCTCGCGGTGCTGCCGATGACGATGCCGCCGGTGGTGGCCGGTATCGCGTTGCTGTCCACGTTGGGGAACCGCGGCCTGCTGGGTGCGCAGCTCAAGGAGTGGGGGGTGCCCATCGCCTTCTCCACCACCGCGGTGGTCATTGCCCAGGTGTTCGTGTCCATGCCTTTCCTGGTGGTCACCCTGGAGGCGGCGCTGCGCAGCCGCGACAAGCGGGCCGAAGTCACCGCCCAGAGCCTGGGGGCCGGCCCGTGGCGGGTTCTGGCGCAGGTGACGCTGCCGCTGGCAACGCCCGCTCTGGCTCGGGGCACGGCCCTGGCCCTGGGCCGGAGCCTGGGCGAGTTCGGGGCGACGATCGCCTTCGCCGGCTCCAAGGAGGGCGTCACCCGAACCATGCCACTGGCCATCTATCTAGAGCGGGAGAAGGACACGGCCACCTCCTTGGCCCTGGCCGCCGTGCTCATCGGCCTGTCCTTCGTCATCGTCGGGGCGACCAACATCGACTGGGGCAAGGCGGCCACCCGCCTGCTGCCCCGCCCCGGGGCCCAGGACCATGACGCCGCTGCGTCGGAGCCCCGAGACTCGCAGGCCTCGGCCCCGGGCGGGGGCAGCCGGGCTGTCGAGCCGTCCCGGGGCAGCGGGCGCGGCCAGGACCTACAGGTGGCCTTCGAGCTGCCGGAGCGCGACGTCGTCGTCGACCTGGAGGTGGAGGCGGGGCGCACGACAGCGCTCATCGGCCCCAACGGCTCAGGCAAGTCGACGCTCTGCTCCGTGGTGGCCGGCCTGCTGGACGCCGAGAACGGCCAGGTCGTGCTGGGTGGACGAGTCTTGGACGGCCCCGGGGGCTTCGTGCGGGCGGGGCGGCGCCGGGTGGCGCTGCTCAGCCAGGAGCCGGGCGTCTTCACCCACATGTCCGTGCTGGGCAATGTGGTGTTCGCACTGCGCTGCCAGGGGGTGAGCCGGGCGGAGGCGACGCGTCGGGCCCGCGCCGAGCTGGCCGCCGTCGGGGCCGATCACCTGGCCTCCCGTTCGGGAGGCGCGCTCTCGGGCGGGCAGGCGGCCCGCGTGGCGCTGGCCCGGGCGCTGGCGACGGGGCCCCGTCTGCTGGTCCTGGATGAGCCGATGGCCGCCCTGGACGTCACCGCCCGCCAGGAGATGCGCCGCCTGGTGGCGCGCCGATGCGCCGAGGAGGGGCTGACCCTGCTGCTGGTGACCCATGACGTCCTGGACCTGACGGCGCTGGCCGAGGACGTCGTCGTCCTGGACCGGGGCCGAGTGGTGGAGCAGGGGCCGACGGCGCGGGTCCTGTCGGCGCCGCGTTCGGACTTCGTCGCCCACTTGACGGGGACGGCCGTGCTGACCGGGGTCGTTGACGGCGACGCCGAGGCTCCGGGGCTGCGGCTGCCGTCGGGGCAGGTCGTTCATGGCCGTCCCCGGGAGGACGCCGCTGACGGGCATGTCGGCGAGCAGGGCCGCCGGGACGACCACAACGAGGTCCTTCGCCTCGGAGCACCGGGGATTGCGCTGGTGCCGCCCGACGCCGTCGCCCTCTACCGGCAGGCGCCGCACGGCAGTCCCCGCAACGTCCTGACCGGCCGGGTGACGGGGCTGGAGCGCTCGGGGGCACTGGTGAGTGTGCGTCTGGAGCTGGAGGAGGGGCAGCGGCTGTCGGCGGCGGTGACCGCGGGAGCCGTGGCCGAGCTCGGCATCACCGAGGGCCGGGAGGTCTGCTGCGTCATCAAGGCGGTGCAGGTGCGTATCCTGGCTCGCCGGGGTTGAGGACCGCGGGACTGAGGCGTTGAGAGAAGGACCGGGTGAGGATGAGGGAGGACGGTATGAGCACCGTTGACCGAAGCGATCGCGATGGCATCTGCGGATCGGTGATCGCCGAGGAGCGTCTGCGGCCGCTGAGCCGCGATGAGCTGGAGCGCCACCACCGCAACGCGCTCGTGCCGCAGGTGGGGCTCGTGGGGCAGCAGCGCATCCGCGCGTCCCGGGTCCTGCTCATCGGTGCCGGCGGGCTCGGGGCGCCGGCGGCCCTGTACCTGGCGGCCGCCGGAGTGGGGACGATCGGGCTCATTGACGACGACAACGTCGACGTGTCCAACCTGCAACGCCAGGTCATCCATGCCACAGCCGCCGTGGGGCGCCCCAAGGTGGATTCGGCGGCCGAGGCGATCAGGGCGCTCAATCCCGATGTTGAGGTCATCGCCCACCGAAGTCGGTTGACGGCGGACAACGCCCGGGACCTGCTGGGCGGCTGGGACGTGGTCATTGACGGAACGGACAACTTCCCCACGCGGTACCTGGTCAATGACGCCACCGTCATGCTGGGGCTGCCGCTGGTGCACGGGGCGGTGCTGGGGTTCAACGGTCAGGTGGGGGTCTTCGATGCGCGCCGGGGCCCATGCTACCGGTGCCTGCATCCCGCTCCGCCGCCCGCAGGATCGGTGCCCTCCTGCGCGGAGGCCGGGGTGCTGGGGGTGCTGCCCGGCATCATCGGGACGATGCAGGCCGCCGAAGCGCTCAAGCTGGTGATCGGCGGTGGGCATCCACTGTTGGGGAGGCTGGCGATGCTCGATGCCTGGGGGGCGCATCTGCGGGAGATTCCGGTGGCGAAGAACCCGGCCTGCCCGGTGTGCGGGGAGAACCCGAGTATCACTGCGCTGGTCACGGAGGCTGGTGCCTGCGCACTCCCCCGAACTCCTGAGGCCGAGGCACAGCCACAGGAACCCGGGGGCGACTCCCGCCAACAGTCCGGGAGTTTCGAGCCGGGCTCCGCTGCAACCAGCCGCATCCAGGGAGATGGCGAGGTCCTGGAGTCGGGGGCAGGAGTCGGAACTGTCTCCGCTGCCGAGCTGAGGAGGCTCCTGGAGGGCGTCGAGCCGCTGACGCTGCTGGATGTGCGTGAAGACGTCGAGGTGGCGCTCGAACCGATGGAAGGCGCGCGGCACATTCCGTTGCGTGAGGTGGCGGCGCGCATGGGCGAACTCGACCCGAGCCGGCCGACGGTGGTGGTGTGTGCTGCCGGGGTGCGCTCGGTCCGGGCGATTGAAGCGCTGAAGGCGGCGGGCTATTCCGGGCGGCTCCTCAGCCTCGACGGCGGTATGAGGGCCTGGGTATCTGGCCGACCTTGACCGCGGCACCGGGTCCTGCAGCTCTGGCCGCTCTTGGCGGTGTGTTGTGGGGCCTTGGTGTCACGACTGGCGACTTTTAGAGTGTCCATCGATTGGCGTGCCCCTGCCTGTATGGCTCTGGCCTGCGTATACGTGGCCGGGTGCGATGGTCGTCGGTCAGGTGTGTGTCTGAAAAGTCGCCGTTCGTGACACCGCTCGTGGGACGAGCCTGGTGGTCTAGCCTCCGACTGTGTG
>NZ_KV810959.1:0-1245 GCF_001812965.1 Actinomyces sp. HMSC075C01 | reverse complement strand
ACGGCTTCGGCTAGCCCTGTGAATAAGCCTCCTTCTCCCTACTTGTCGGACGTAATTCTTCCTGATCCGTCTTGATGGTGGGGGTGTTTGGCTCGACGGCGTAGAGATGAAGGACGAATGGTGGGTTGGTTAGAGTTCGGCGGCTTTGTTGAGGATGGTGGCTTCGTCTTGGCCGGTGTTGCCGCCATGCTGTGGTGCCCAGGTGCCGTTGTTGCAGGTGAAGGTCAGCCAGAGGTCGTCGCTGGAGGGCTCCTTCTTGGCTTCGTCGTTGAGCTTGAGTGTGGTGAGTCCTGCGGCTTGGCAGTCGGCGACGGTGTGGATGACGGGTGCTGCTGCCTCGGGGGTGAGACCTTTGCGCTCGTCGGTGGCCAGGCCGGTGACGGACAGGGTGGTGCCGTCGAGGTCGATGGTGCCGGTGGGGCTGGCCTGCTTGGCGGCGGTGATGAGCTGGTCAAAGGGCGGGTTGCTGAACTGTCCGTCGATTTTGGCAGTGGAGGTGACCTTCCAGCCGTTCATGGTGAAGGTCTTGGAGGATTTCTTCATGCCTGGTTGGGTCAGGGTGGTGGGGAGTGTGGTGACGTCTCCGTAGTCGATTGTCGGTCCCTGATACTCGTCGATGTTGCCGGTGAAGGTCTTCGCTTCTCCGACGGGGGTGAGTGCGCGTTTCACGTCGGTCCGGATTGCCTCGGGATCTCGTTGACAGGAGACGTCGACGTCGATGGTGCTGCCCTTGGCGTTCCAGGACACGGAGATGACGAATTCGCCGCTGTAGTGGGGTACCTGCTGGAGTGTCTTCTGGCGAGTAGAGGCCAGCAGGTTGGCGGCCGCCTCCGCACTGGTGTTGTCCTTGAGGCGCACGTCCAGTCGGACGTCGTTGCCTCCGAGGTCGGCTGAGGCCTCAGTGGTTTCGGCGGAGATGACGTCCGGGCTGCTGGAGAGGTGCTTGGAGGCTGTGCTGGCAACGCGCCGGACTTGGAAGCCATCCGGGCCGCTGTCGGGGTGCACGGTGATGTCGATCAGATAGATGACACCACCAATGATCACCACGAGGACGACCAGCATCACCCGGATGGCCCACCGCCCCGCCGACCTGCCTGACGACGGTTTCCTCCGGCCGACAGAGGCGTCGTTGCCCGAGTTGACGGCCGGGACTTCGTCTGCGCCGACGCCTCCTCTTGGCGCTGGTATGGTCTGCTCATCCGCCATCGGTACCTTGAGGCTTATTCACAGCATCCGTCAAAAGTG
>NZ_KV810958.1:0-1996 GCF_001812965.1 Actinomyces sp. HMSC075C01 | reverse complement strand
CAGGAGATCGCGTCGAGTAAGGGGGTTGAGCGCGTTTGCTCTCTGCTGGATAGCTGAGGGAAGGGCTGCGATTAACCGTTGACGTCCTATGTCGCGTGGCCGCAACGCCTGTCTGCGACTGGTGCGTTCGTAGGTTAGCCTCGATCTTTCATTGGTTGGTTGAGTGGGGTGTGGGTGGCGTCGTTGCCGGTGTCGTGGGGTTGATTATGCCGGTTGGGTGTGGCGGTCTGCCGCGTGTCGCCTCGCGGTGGTCGGGCCTTTCCAGGGGCCAGGGTTGTTCCTTCAGGATCGTGGCGGGCAGGAGATGAGTTCCGCGTGTCTACGGGGCGGGGTCTAACGGCTTCCGAGCCGTCGGCGGCAAAACCATGAGTTCCGCGTGTCTACGGGGCGGGGAGTGCCTGGAGGTGCCCGAGCCCGGCAAGCAGGAGGTCGGTCCAGGGGTGGTCGGCCTTGTAGCGCAGGACGGTGCGGCGGGCGTGGCGGGCGATGACGGCGGGGATGGCCATCAGGCGCAGGCGGATCGTGCGGGGCTCCCAGGCGCGGGCGGGGGCGTCGGCCAGGGCGAGCAGCTGGGAGAAGGCCAGCAGGCCGGCGGGCCAGGGCCACGATCAGGCACCAGATACGGTTCTGGTCGAACCCCTGCAAGGGGAAGCGGTCAAGTCCGGTGTCTTTCGCGCAGCGGATGCGGTCCTCGCAGCGGGCCCGTAGCCGGTGGCGGACCTCGAGGTCGGCGAGCTGGCCCACTTTTGTGTTGGTGGCGAAGGCGGTCAGCCGGTAGCCGCCCACGTCCTCGAAGCGCAGCTGGGCGCCCTGGTGGGGTAGCTCGCGGCGCAGGATCACCCGCATCCCCTTGGGCCAAGCGGTCAGGTCCAGCAGGTCGGCGGGTCTCAGCGACGTCCGCACCCTGCCTGGGCTCACCGTCAGTGTTGTACGCGGGGGTCCAGGCGGCCTCGGGGATGGTGCCCGTGGATCTGCGGCGTGTGGTCCGGCAGGGTGAACCCCACACTGTAGGACACCCGGGCGGCGGGCCAGGAACTCAGGTGGTCTCCTTCGTGCCTCCGGCCCCGTCGATGCGCACCAGCACCCGCCGCCCGGGCCGGGGCCCCAGTCCGGCCTGGTCCAGGGCTCGGCGGATGATCTCGACGTGGTCGGCGGCGGTGTTCGATCCCGCGTTTCCGGGCCGCAGCATGATCGCCGCGCACTCACCCCCACCTTGGCCGGTTCCGTGGTCGATCCAGGCGGTCAGGGGGTGGTAGCCGAACCCCTTCTTGAAGGTCGGGGCCGCACCCTCTTTGTCTTAAGTGCACATTAACCAAGGTGGCGTCGACGTCGATCACCAACGGGTGGGCCGCCGAGACACCAGCCGTGGGGGCGTCCGCTCCGGCCAGGGCCCACGCCCGCTGCCGCACTGTCCTGCGGGCCCGGTTCACGGCGGCCTCGACCGCCTCGACGTGGTCGGCCAGGGTCCCCACCAGCCGACAGACTGTGGGGTCGGAGGCCACCGGCCCGAAGACCTCCTTGTCGCATCGCAGCAGCGAAAGGTCCGACAGGCACCGGCCGCCCAGGGCCACGCACACCGCCAGATCCAAGATGATCTTGCCCGGGTCGTGCACCGACCCCGGCCGCCGCCACGTAGACAGGGCCTGCGAGAGCTCGTTGCCCAGGCCCGTGACCCCGCTCGTCTCGGTCAGCAGCCTCGCCCCGGCCAGCCCCACCGCAGGCACGTCCCCCGACTCCGCCACCACAGACGGGTACAACCCGCTATTCTTCACCACGAAGGTGCTCCTCTCCTGGTCATGCACGGACCTAAGCAATCCGCATTATCCCAGGAAAAGGAGCACCTTCACCCCACTTTCAACACCTCAACAATGAAAACCCGAGGTTAGCCCGCGTGTTCGGGGGTTAGGGGTACGAACTGGCGACCTACCCTACGAACGCGTGCACCAGGCGTCGGGCGGGTGTGGTTAGTGGCCTTGGGCTTCTTCGGCGTCGTCGG
>NZ_KV810957.1:0-222 GCF_001812965.1 Actinomyces sp. HMSC075C01 | reverse complement strand
GCCGATCTGCAAGGTGCTCACTGGCGCCGGAGTCAAGATCGCCCCGAGTACCTACTACGCTCGTCGTAGCCGTTCTCCTAGCGCCAGGAGCCTGCGCGACGAGGCCCTCAAGGCGGAGATATCCAGGGTCCACAAGAACCAGCTACTCGGTGCTGGGGGCCCGCAAGATGCACGTGATACGGGGCCGGCCCGAGATCGCCGAGCGTCACGGTGCCGGTCACG
>NZ_KV810956.1:0-209 GCF_001812965.1 Actinomyces sp. HMSC075C01 | reverse complement strand
TTAGCAGGCCTTTGAGGTTCTTGGCGGAGGTCACCACGTCGGTGACTTCCTTGGACAGGCGGGTGGCCCAGGAGGACACGTCGGCGCTGAGCGAGGCTATCGCCCAGCCGCTGGCTGTGCCTAAGGAGACGGCTGTGATGATCGCCTTCGACGTCAGCTTGCCGATGATGTCGGCGATGGCGTCGCGGACCATGTCGTGCACCATGCGC
>NZ_KV810955.1:0-1771 GCF_001812965.1 Actinomyces sp. HMSC075C01 | reverse complement strand
GGGTGGTGGCAGGGGTTGTGGGTGGTAGGGGAGCGTCCTGCACCGGGGGAAGCCTGTGGGTGACTGCTGGTGGACGGTGTGGGAGTGAGAATGCAGGCATGAGTAGCGATACTAGGGTGAGAAGCCCTAGCGCCGAATGACCAAGGGTTCCAGGGCCAGGCTAGTCCGCCCTGGGTGAGTCGGGACCTAAGGCGAGGCCGACAGGCGTAGTCGATGGATGACGGGTTGATATTCCCGTACCGGCGAAGCACCGCCCATGCTGACGTGCGGGTGCTAACCCACGCCTTGCCGCCATGTTAGCCGCGCCTGTCGGGTTCGCCTGACGGTGTGGTTGTGGTGGTGGGGTCTGGGGGTCCTCCGTGCAGGTAGGCAAGCGTGTTAACAGGGGTGACGCACAGTGGTAGCCCGGCGGACCTGGTGGCTTGGTCCGTTCAAGCGCGCAGCCCGTCCTCCAGGTAAATCCGGGGGGCAGCCCATTAGGTTGGGTGGGGGTGAGGCGTGATGGTGACCCTGCTTCTGGTGGGGGATAACAGGGTGATCCTGGGGTGCCGAGAAAAGCCTCGACGCGATGGTGCTAGCCGCCCGTACCCTAAACCGACACAGGTGGTCGGGCAGAGTATGCCTAGGCGCACGAGTGAATCATGGTTAAGGAACTCGGCAAAATGCCCCCGTAACTTCGGGAGAAGGGGGGCCTGAACCTTGAAGCCCCATCGCGGGCTAGGGGGGAGGGTCGCAGAGGCCAGGGGGAAGCGACTGTTTACTAAAAACACAGGTCTGTGCGAAGCTGTAAGGCGATGTATACGGACTGACGCCTGCCCGGTGCTGGAAGGTTAAGAGGAACCATCAACCCTTTGGGTGAAGTGGTGAATTTAAGCCCCAGTAAACGGCGGTGGTAACTATAACCATCCTAAGGTAGCGAAATTCCTTGTCGGGTAAGTTCCGACCTGCACGAATGGCGTAACGACTTCCCCGCTGTCTCAACCATGAGCTCGGCGAAATTGCAGTACGAGTAAAGATGCTCGTTTCGCGCAGAAGGACGGAAAGACCCCGGGACCTTTACTATAGCTTGGTATTGGCGCCCGCTATAGCTTGTGCAGGATAGGTGGGAGACTGTGAAGCTGTCACGCTAGTGGTGGTGGAGTCGTCGTTGAAATACCACTCTGGTTATGGCGTGCGCCTGAACCTGGGCCCGTGATCCGGGTTAGGGACAGTGCCTGGTGGGTAGTTTAACTGGGGCGGTTGCCTCCTAAAGTGTAACGGAGGCGCTCAAAGGTTCCCTCGGCCTGGTCGGTAACCAGGTGTTGAGTGTAAGTGCACAAGGGAGCTTGACTGTGAGACTGACGGGTCGAGCAGGTACGAAAGTAGGAACTAGTGATCCGGCGATCCCGTGTGGGTGGGTCGTCGCTCAACGGATAAAAGGTACCCCGGGGATAACAGGCTGATCCTGCCCAAGAGTCCATATCGACGGCATGGTTTGGCACCTCGATGTCGGCTCGTCGCATCCTGGGGCTGGAGCAGGTCCCAAGGGTTGGGCTGTTCGCCCATTAAAGCGGTACGCGAGCTGGGTTTAGAACGTCGTGAGACAGTTCGGTCCCTATCCTCTGCGCGCGTTGGAGACTTGAGGAGGCCTGTCCCTAGTACGAGAGGACCGGGACGGACGAACCTCTGGTGTGCCAGTTGTCCTGCCTGGGGCACGGCTGGTTGGCTACGTTCGGGAAGGGTAACCGCTGAAAGCATCTAAGCGGGAAACCATCTTCAAGATGAGGTCTCC
>NZ_KV810954.1:0-818 GCF_001812965.1 Actinomyces sp. HMSC075C01 | reverse complement strand
GCCTGTGTCGGTGGTCCGGTGGGTGCCGTGGTCGGCGGCGCGGTTGGCGCTGCCATCGGGTCAGGCGTTGGGAAAAAGGTTGCCGACGGAGCAAATAGTCTCATTCACAAGTGGTGGCATTAAGGGCTTTCTGTCAGGGAGTAAACTGTCGTGGTTGAACAGGTATTAGCTGCTGTTGTGGCTCTTGCTTTAGGTGGATTTGCGATTGCTGCTTGGTGGTTTGCGATGTTCTCCGACAGTGATTGGGGGGAGGCTGCTCGTGAGATGCTGGACGGTGCTTTCAATCTAGGTCGTAACACCATTGCGGTGATCGAGCCTGCAGTGGGGAGCCTTCTGATGTTTGGAGGGCTGCTGTTGCTGGCTCAGGAGTTCGGGTCTGAAAATGGTGGCCTTGTCACGTCTCTCATCGGCATAGTTTTCTTCTCTTCGCTGGTGATTGCGGTGTTGGGTTTGATTCCGGTGCGGTTGCCGGGGTGGATGTATCCGGAGTGGCATGAGGAGCGGCGTTGGCGTCGTCGGGAGCAGGCCGAGTGGGAGGCGAAGTACGGCTCTGACGATGAGGCTGGCTGATTAGAGCAGTCCTTCCGCGTTGCCCGAGCGGCGACGGCACTAGTGGTCTCTGCTGCTGGCTGGGCCGGTGGCCCGGTATGGGGTGGTGGCCCGGTATGGGGTGGTGAGGACTCGTTGAGGTTCGGTGACTTCCTGCCGGTGCGGGCCCGGCTCCCGCATCCCGGCGACAACACCAGTGGCTTGCGGTAGTGTGGAGGGCTTGTGCAGATACTGCCCGGGTGTGTGTGCTAGGCATGGTGGTGAGCTGC
>NZ_KV810953.1:26285-26573 GCF_001812965.1 Actinomyces sp. HMSC075C01 | reverse complement strand
CCAGCCCCCGTCGTTGCCGGCCCAGTACTCCGACCGTAGGCCGCCTCGCCTTGGCGCCAGCGCGGAGAAACGACGGTCACTCATGGTGACAGTTTTCAGGACGTGAATCGGTGGTGAGCGTCGAAGAGCCGGCTCAGGCCTTGGGCCAGGCGACGACCAGGCAGACGGCGACGAAGGCGACAGTCAGCACCACCTGCGTCCGACCGAGCCAGACCCGGTGATGCGGCAGGGCGGGCAGATCCGGCCATAGCGTCATGCCCCGGACGATCCCGTACAGGCCGGGCAGCG
>NZ_KV810953.1:0-26185 GCF_001812965.1 Actinomyces sp. HMSC075C01 | reverse complement strand
ATCCCGTACAGGCCGGGCAGCGCCGCCGCCGCCAAGATTCAGGTGGGCACATACGCCCAGGGCCCGGAGGCCGCGGCCGCCGCCAAGCAGGCGTGGAGCGCGGACACGCGGCAGACCACCGCCATGCGGCTGGGTGCGCTCGCCGCGCAGGCGGCCGTGTACAGGCCCATCACCAGCGCCAGGGCGGTGAAGATGCCAAGAATCATGCCCTGGAGCAGTATCTCGACAAGCACCAGCAGGCGCGCCGTCAAAATCTTCTGCCCGTCGGCCAGGAGCATCGCGGAGAGCGCGACGGCGGTACCGTCCGTGTTCTGGTCGGTGTAGACCATGACGGCCTTGCCCGACTCCTTGTCGATGGCCAGGTGCGTCATGTACTCCATCGTGGTGCCGCCGTGGTCGATGATCGTGCCCGTCGACGACGTCGGTGTACCAGGTGTAACCGACCTTCTCGCCCGGCAGTTGGAAAGCGGCCAAGACCTCCGCGGGCCACCGCGCCTCCTGTGGGCCGGCCCCGCCGGGGACGGCGCCAGTCAGGACCGCCTGGGCGTAGCGGGTCATGTCCTCCGGGGTGCTCCACACCCCGGCGCCGGCCGGGATGGAGCCCGGGCCGCTGAGCGACTGGCTGCGACGCCCATTGGCCTGGACCCCGTGGATGGCACCGTCGGGAATCTCCGACTGGCCGGCGATGAGGGTCGTGTGCTCCATGCCCAGGGGCGTGAAGAGCCACCCCGAGACATAGGACTCCCAGGACTCGGCCCGTTTGCGGCGCTCGAGCAGCCAGTCGGGGAAGTACGAGCCGGTACGCAACTTGGGAACAGCCACGTCAATGGTCCTAACCCGGGTGTCCAGGTCCCGGTGGCGGTAGCCGTTGCGCTGGGCCCGGTGCTCGGGGCCGGCCTGACCGTACTCGGCGCCGCACACCGCGTCGGCGTCGGCCGACAGCAGGACGTTGACCATGGTCTGCAGCAGACTGCGCATCAGGTCCGGGGAGGCCTGTCCCAGAGCCTGATCGAGGACTCCAGCAGGGCCGACAATGTCAGGAGCGATCATCGCGATGATGCCCTTTCGAGGACTCGGTGGAAGGCCGACTCGAAGAACCACACGGTGACCGCACCCACAACCAATACGAGAGCAAGCCACCGGCAGCTACACCACACCACAGGGCACTACTCTCTGAGACTGCACGCTCTTTTGGAGGACTACCACCAAAGCATCCCGCTGAATGCCCTGGGAATGAAGGCCAACTGGGACGCCGACGAGTTCTGGCAAGAGGCCTTCAAGGCCGGCACCGATCCCAGGTTCTCGCCCGATCAGTACGGGCAGCAAGTAGGGTGACTGCATGGTTGAACTCGTCCTGCTCTGCTTGCCGACCATCGTCTACCTCGTCGTGCAGTCACGCGGGCAGGATCGCAGGTCACGCTTCAGGACCGCACTGGCTCGCACAGGAGTGTCCTGGGGCTCGCCTGCGAGTTACGGCTGGGCGCTGCTCGTACTGCTCCTGCTGATGCCGACGGTGTGGCTCCCTCTTACCCTCATTCCCGCCGGCGTGCAGGAGACGTCCGGGATGTCCCTCGCTCGACTCACCTCAGTGGGAACGGCCATCGGAATCGCGCTTCGGGCCATCGGCGAGGAGGTCTTCTTTCGTGGGCTGCTCGGCGGAGTGCTCATGAGGCGGCTCGGCTTCAAATGGGGCAACCTCCTCCAAGCCATCATCTTCCTCGTGCCGCACATGCCCCTGCTGCTGCTCGACGTACGGCTGTGGCCGCTCCTGCCCGCACAGTTCGCCGCAGGGTGGATGATGGGATGGCTGCGCCACAAGACCGACACTTTCGTCCCCGGTGCCGTGGTGCATGTCATGGTGAATATCGCGGTTGGGCTCATCACCGCCTGACGGCACCTCAGGACGGACGCGGACACACCGCTCCATCCGACCACGCACTGAGACGCTCCAGGGCCCCCAATCGCAGGAACGTCCTCGCCTCAGCCCTGGGCGCGGCGCGCGCGCAGGGCGGCACCCTTGGCGTGGGCGACCTCGCTGAGGTCCGTCTGGAAGGCCCGCATCGCAGCACCCAGGCGGGTGGCCTCCGGCCC
This sequence comes from Actinomyces sp. HMSC075C01, assembly GCF_001812965.1. NCBI lineage: Bacteria > Bacillati > Actinomycetota > Actinomycetes > Actinomycetales > Actinomycetaceae > Actinomyces > Actinomyces sp. HMSC075C01. The sequence goes on along the minus strand of NZ_KV810953.1, from coordinate 24,094 downwards.
CTGACCGGAGGCGAGGATGCGCACCGCCAGCAGCCCGGCATTACGGGCCCCGCCGATGGAGACGGTGGCCACCGGGACCCCGGCAGGCATCTGCACGATGGACAGCAGGGAGTCCATGCCGTCGAGGTACTTCAGCGGCACCGGCACCCCGATCACCGGCAGCTCGGTGACGGCCGCCAGCATTCCGGGCAGGTGGGCCGCTCCCCCGGCGCCGGCGATGATGACCCGCAGCCCCCGCTCGGCAGCGGCGCGCCCGTAGTCGATCATCTCGGCGGGCATGCGGTGGGCGGAGACGACGTCGGCCTCATAGGCCACACCGAAGTCATCGAGGACCTCGGCGGCGGCCCCCATGACCGGCCAGTCCGAGTCCGAGCCCATGACGATGCCGACCACCGGTCGTCCCGCGTCCTCCGCCCCCACCGTCGTTGCGCTGACCTCGCTCATGAATGTCCTCCCTGTCTTCCGTGTACTACCTACTGTGCTCTACCGTGTCCGGCTCAGGCGTCCCCGCGCAGGATGGCGACGGCCCCGCGCGCCTGCTCGACGACGTCGGCGACCTCCTGATCCGGGCCGACCGTCATGGTGACGTGCCCGAGCTTGCGGCCCGCTCGCCACTGCTTGCCGTAGAGGTGGATGCGGGCCTCGGGGTGCGCGGCCATGGCCCGGGCCAGGGCATCAGCCCCCGGCTCGCGCCGCCCGCCGATGAGGTTGACCATGACGGTGGTGGGCGCCGTCGCATCAGTGGCCCCCAACGGCAGGTCGAGAACCGCCCGCAGGTGCTGGGCGAACTGGCTGGTGACGGCCCCGTCCTGGGTCCAGTGCCCGGAGTTGTGGGGACGCATCGCCAGCTCGTTAACGTACAGGCGCGTGGGCTCCCCGAAGGCCTCCACGGCGAAGAGCTCGACGGCGAGCACCCCGGTCACCTCGGCGCGCTCGGCGACCGTGCGGCCGATGAGCTCGGCCTCCTCAATGGCGGCCGAGTCGAGACCGGGTGCCGGCGCCAGGACCTCAGCGCACATGCCGTCCTCCTGGACCGTCTGGGCCACCGGCCACACCGCCACCTGCCCGCTGGGGGTGCGGGCCAGCAGGACGGCGAGCTCGCGAGTGAAGGGGATCGCCTGCTCCACCAGGAGGCTGGTCACCGCCGCCCCGCCGAGGCTGCCTCCCCCGCCGGCCCCACGACCGTCCCCCTGACCCGCTCGGGCGCGGGCTACCGAGGTGATCCACTCGGCCGCCTCGCCCTCGCGCAGCGACTCCGCGCTGCGCACCAGCAGGACCCCGTGGCCGTCGTAGCCTCCACGCGGCGTCTTGAGGACCACGGGCCAGCCGTGCTCGTCGGCGAAGGCCTCAACGGCGTCGGCCATCTGCTCGGCGCCCTCCTGCTGCGGCCCGCCGATCTCCGCCCAGGCGGGCTGCGGGAGCCCGGCCGCGCTCATCATCCGCCGCATGGCGAGCTTGTCGCGCGCCAGGGTCAGGGCCTGCGGGGTGGGCTGGACGCTGACTCCCTCGGACTGGAGCCGCTCCAGGAGGGCCGAGTCCTGGTGCTCGTGCTCGAAGGTGAGGACCGCGGCCCCCTCCCCTGCGAGCCCGTCAGTACCGTCCCCGGCGACGACGGCGCGCACGGCCGCCTCGTCATCTGCGGCCCCGACGGGGGCGTCCGGGGTCACTTGCCCGGTGGACCCGTCCGCGGCCTCCACCAGTGCCCTGAGGTGAATCCCCAGAGCACTGGCCTCCTCCTGCATCATGCGGGCCAGCTGCCCGCCTCCGATCACGGCGACGATGGGTGCGCTCACACCCCAAGGCTACCCGCCCGTCGCTCATCCTCACCGCGCTCGGGTCCAGACCGTAGGGTGGGGGCCGTGACCCCACCCGTCTCAGAGTCCTCCGCGTCCTCCATCGCCCGGCAGGCCCCGCCCTCGCCTCCGACGCACGGCGCCGCCCCGGGGCCGCGCCGCTGGCTCCAGGTCCTGGCGGTCTGGGCAGCGGCAAGCGTCCTGACCTTCGTCATCCTGCGGCTGGGCGCCCAGGACACGCCCGCCACTCCGTGGGCCGGGGCCGCACCGTCCTGGGAGGAGCACCTGCGCTTCTGGGACGCCGGCTGGTACAACCGGATCGTTGAGGAGGGCTACCCGGAGCGCCTGCCCGTGGGCGGCGACGGGCGGGTGACCCAGAACACCTGGGCCTTCATGCCGCTGCTGAGCGCCATGGCCTCCCTGCTGGGCTGGACCGGCTGGTCCTTCTACGTGCGCGCCTCCCTCGTGTCGATCCTGGCCTCGGCGTCGGCGGCGATCGTCATGGACCGCTGGCTCTCACCGCTGACGGGCAGGCGGGCCTCCCTGTGGGCGGTGGCACTGGTCTGGTCCTCGCCGTGCGCCGCGGTTCTCCAGGTCCCCTACGCCGAGTCCCTGGGGCTGGTGCTGGTGGGGCTGACGCTGTGGCTGGCGGGCCGCGGGCGGACACTGGCCGCGATTCCCCTGGCGCTGGTGGCCTGCTTCGCCCGCCCCGTGGGTCTCCCGCTGGGGGCGGCGCTGGGGCTGTGGTGGGCCTGGGAGGTGGCCTGCGCCCGGGGTTGGGTCCCACCCACCTGGTTCTCACACCTTCTGCCGGGTCACGCCCCGCAGGCGCCGGGCGCGCGCCTGCGACTGCTGGCGCTGGCCCTGCTCACCTGTTCGGCGGCCCTGAGCTGGCCGGTCATCGCCTGGCTGGTCACGGGCCGACAGGACGCCTACACCGCCACCGAGACCTCCTGGCGCGGGGCGGACCTGGCGCCCGTCGTGCAGTGGGCGGTCCGCCTGGGCGACTGGGTGGGTCCGCACCTGGGTCCGGCCCTGCTGGTCGTTGTGCTGGTCGCCGTGGGCCTGCTCCTGAGCGCCCCGAGCCTGCGGGCCCTGGGGCCCGCAGCCTGGTTCTGGTGCCTGGGTTACCTGCTCTACCTCCTGGTCTTCTTCGACCCGACGACGTCGGTGCTGCGCCTCCTGCTGCCGCTGGCCCCGGTGGGCTGGGCGCTGGCCGCGGCAGCCGCCACCACCCGCCGGCGGCTGGCTCTGCTGGCGGCCTGCGTCGCCGGCCAGCTGCTGTGGGTCTCGTGGGTGGGGGACCTGGGCAGTGTCAGTGTTCACTGGGTTCCGTGAACCGCCCCAGTTTGCGTGACCTGACTGTGATCGGCATAGGATGCCCGCCATGACGCGCTCCTCCAGCAGCTCCTTGGCCCAGAGGCTCATCGCCATCGTCAAGGAGTTCATGCAGTTCGGCATGGTGGGCGCTGCGGCCTACGTGATCGACGTCGGCCTGTTCAACCTGCTTCAGCACGGCCCCACCGGCTTCCTCTCCGGTCACCCCAACTCCGCCCAGCTGCTGGCGTCCTCGACCGCGACCGTCTTCTCGTGGATTGCGAACCGCTACTGGACCTACCGGGGCCGCACCCAGAAGAACGTCGCCCGCGAGGCCACCCTGTTCGTCCTGGCCAACCTGGGTGGCATAGCCATCACGCAGTTCTGCCTGCTCTTCACCCACCACGTCCTGGGGCTGACATCCCCCCTGGCGGACAACGTCGCGGCCTACGTCGTCGGCTTCGGCCTGGGGACGGCATTCCGCTTCGTCTTCTACCACTACGTCGTCTTCACCGGGCACAAGGACCGCTCCCCCGACAACGACGACGACACCGACAGCACCAACCCTCAGGGGCAGGCCGGCAGTGGTGCTGAGCCTGCCGTTTCCGTCTCGGTTCGTCCCTGACGCCTGACAGGACCGGCGCGGTCGGCTGCAGTCACCGGGGTGCCCGATTCCACAGTCCGGAGGGGATCACTCTCACGGCACGGCCGCCGGGGCACCGTTTAGCCTTGCACGGTGACTGCCCTGACCTCCTTGGCACCGGCGCTGAATCTGCCCGCCGTTCTCCCTTCCGTCCACGCACCGATGCTCGGCCCCAAGTGGCTCGACGCCGCCAACCTCATCACGACAATCGTCGAGTGGTTCGGCCCCTGGGCCATCCTCGGCGTCATGCTCGTCATCTTCGCCGAGACTGGCCTTCTCATCGGCTTCTTCCTGCCCGGAGACTCGCTGCTGTTCACCCTGGGAATGTTCGTGGGCACCGGCCACGTCGGCGTCCACATCTGGGTGGCGGCCCCCCTCGTGTGGATGGCGGCCGTGGCCGGCAACCAGACCGGCTACCTCATTGGCCGCAAGGCGGGACCCGCGATCTTCAACAAGCCCGACTCGCGCCTGTTCAAGCAGGAGTATGTGGACCGCACCTCGAAGTTCTTCGAGCGTCACGGCGGTAAGGCCGTCACCCTGGCCCAGTTCGTGCCGATCGTGCGCACCTTCACACCCGTCATTGCTGGTGTCGGCAAGATGCGCTACCGGCACTTCGTCACCTTCAACGTCGTGGGCGCCACCTTCTGGGCCTTCGGCATCACCTGGCTGGGCTACTTCCTGGGGTCCTTCGACTGGATCCGGGAGAACATCGACACGATGATCCTCGTCATCGTCTTCATCTCGGTGGGGCCGATGCTCGCCTCCGCCATCTCGAAGCTCATCAAGTCCCGCCGTCAGAAGTCCTGACCCGCTTCCCTTCCGTCGCCTCGCCGCAGTGCCGGCGATTGGCGGCGAGTAGTCAGAAGCGACGACGTCGGCCCACCGAGACCAGTGCGCCCTGCGGCAGGACGTTGTTGGGGTCCAGGGACTTGGGGACGGCGTTGAGCAGGATGGAGAAGACGGCCGGGCTGCGCTGGGACAGCTCGATCCGGCCGCCGTCGGCCTCGACGAGGTCCTTGGCCAGGGCCAGCCCGACGCCGGTGGAGCCGTAACCGGAGACGTGCCGCTCGAAGACGTGTGGCGCGATGTCCTCGGCCACGCCCTCCCCCTCGTCGGCGATGTCGATGAAGACCGCGTGGCCGCCGTTGGCGCTGCGCACGCTCACCGAGGTCGTCCCGGCCCCGTAACGCAGGGAGTTCTCGATGACGGTGGCCAGTACCTGGGCCAGGGACCCGGGTGTGGCCAGGACCGGGTGGCTGATCTCGTCGGAGAAGGTGATGGTGCGCCCGGCCTGTTCGAAGGCCGGCTCCCACTCCTCGCGCTGCTGAGCGAAGATGTCCTTGAGGTGAAGGGCTTCCGTGGTCCCGCCCCCGGAGCGGCGCGAGACCTTGAGCAGGTCCTCGACGACGCCGTTGAGCCTCTCGACCTGCTCCAGGCAGGCGTGGGCCTCTGCCCGCACCTCCTCCTCGCCGGCGAGCAGCTCGATCTCCTCCAGGCGTAGCGACAGGCTGGTCAGCGGTGTGCGCAGCTGGTGGGAGGCGTCGGAGGCGAACTGCCGCTCAGCGGCGATGCGCCCGGCCACGCGCTCGGCCGAGCGCACGAGCTCGGCCTGGACCAGGTCGATCTCCTCGATCCCCGAGGAGCGCAGCCTCGGGCGGACCTGGCCGCTGCCGAGCTGCTCGGCCTCGGCGGCCAGGTAGATGAGCGGGGCCGAGATGCGCCTGGAGACCCGGGAGGCCACGACGGAGGCCGCCGTGATCGCGGTGGCGGTGAGCACCAGAACCGTGAGGATGACCGTGCCGATGATGGTGACCCGGTTACCGCTTCCGGCGGAGCGCAACGCGCTGACGATCCAGGCGCCCCCCAGCGGCAGCCCCAGCAGGAGGACAGCCACGGACACCGCCGACATCGTCATCGTCATGGCGTAACGCCGCATGGCACGTCCTCCTTCAGCCCCGATCAGCTCTTCGGGGCGGCTTCGGAACCCGGCAGTCCTCCCGGGAGGCCCTCCCGGTCAGTCCGGTCAGTGGATCAGCCGGCGGTCAGGAGGTAACCGTCCTCCTGGGCCAGCAGAAGCGTGGGCCGCTCCTCGTCGTCACCGAGCTTGCGACGCAGCCAGGTCACGTGCATCTGGAGGGTCTGGGGACTGCCGGTGGGGTCCTCGCCCCAGACCTCCTTGAGGATGTCCTCACCGGAGGTGACCTCCCCGCCGGCGCGCACCAGGACCCGGAGCAGCTCGAACTCCCGGGTCGTCAGCTGCAGCTCGCGCGAGCCGACAAAGGCCCGGTGAGCGGCGACGTCGACCCGGATCTCTCCGGCGCTGAGCTCATCCTCGGTGGCCTCTCCCGAGGCACGACGGACCTGCGCCCGCACACGAGCCAGCAGCTCGGCCAGGCGGAAGGGCTTGGTGACGTAGTCATCGGCTCCGGCATCCAGACCGACGACGAGGTCGGAGTCCTCACTGCGGGCGGTGAGCATGAGGATCGGGATGGTCAGGCCTTGGGCCCGCACCTGACGGGCCACGTCCAGGCCGTCGATGTCCGGCAGCCCCAGGTCCAGGACGATGATGTCAGCGGCCGAGACCTCCTCGAGGGCGCCTTTACCGGTGCCATGAGTCAGGACCTCGTAGCCCTCACGTCCAAAGGCTCGGGCGAGGGGTTCAGAGATGGCAGGATCGTCTTCGACGAGCAGAACAGTTGTCACATCCGCGATGTTAGGTGACGACACACCCCCACCGCCATCGTCCCAGAGGTGGAGAAGATACCAAGACGTGACCACGTCGGAGACGGCGGCTCCCCCTCGCGCTCACACCCAGAACACGTTTCGGCGAGGATACCGCGGAAAACCTCGTGCTCGAGGGCTCCCTTCACAAGCCGAACGGACAGAAAATCACGAGATGGTAACGGAACAACGGGTCCGAGTCAGGGCCGGGTCGGCGAGGTCCGTTCCAGTGACCAGGGCACGATCTGACCCAGCCCCTTGGCCACCACCTCATGGCACTGTCCCACCCGGTAGCGCCCCGCCTCGGGCGAGCGGAGGATGGCCATGGCGGTGGACTCGTCCAGGCGGATGCTGCCGGGTTCGGCCGCGTCCACGAGCCGGGAGGCCAGGTTGACGGTGGGGCCGAAGACGTCCCCGGAGCGGGAGATGACCCGTCCCTCGACGAGACTGGCCCGAACCCGAATCGCATCCGGTCCCTTCTGGAGCTCATCGACCAGGGCGGTGACGACGTCGGCGGCGATCAGCAGGTCGTCGGAGATGTACATGACGGCATCCCCGATCGTCTTGACCACCCGCGCTCCCCGGGAGGTGATGACGTCCCGGGCGGTGTTCTCGAAGCCCTCAAGCATGTGGGTCAGGGCGGCCTTGCTCATGCCCTGCGCGCGCTGGGTGAAGGAGACGATGTCGACGAATCCCAGGGAGCGGATGAGCGGGTACAGGTCGGGGCCGGTGTCCTCTCTGCCCCGGGTCGACACCTCGGCGTCGGTACGTCCCAGGATGGAGACCATGTGGCGGCGCCACACGTAGGTCAGCTGGCGCGACAGAAGCTCCACGAGGCCATCGATGCGGTCAAGGGCGACCAGCCGCGCGGAGGTGTCATCCAGCCCGAGACGCTCACTGAGGTCCGTCACGAAGGTTTCCAGCTCCCACAGGACCAGGCGGTCCATGGTGTAGGACTGGGCCCTGAGGAGCTCGAGCACGCTGGCTGAGGCCAGGGAGGAGTCACTGGTCTCGTCAAGCAGCGCCATGGTGTCTTCAAGCGCGGCGACATCCTGCTCAGTGAAGTGAACCTCATCGGGTTGGACGTCGGCGAAGCCCATGGCGCGCCAGAACTTCTGCGCCACCTCCACACTGGTTCCGGCCCGTTGAGCCACCTCAGTCAGGGTGAGGCTGGGGACCTCTCCCAGCAGCAGGTACTCGTGTCCCGCCAAGGTGGTCCGCTCCGCATGATCCGCCTCAGCGACGGCCTTACCCTCGACACGAGGGGTGCCCTCGTGAGCCCTCTGCACGGCACCACCTCCGACCCCGTGGGAGTCCGGTACGCGCCCCTCGCTCGCTCGGTTGTCTAATGTCACCCCGCTACCGTAGCGCAGATCACACGCCCATGCCTGTTGAGTGACAGACCGCGCAGTACAGCAACGGGTTCGCAGTTCTCACGGCTCCCGATCTTCAGCTCTCCACACGTACGAGAGTCACATCGCCGGCGCGGACCTCGGTGTCACCGTCCCGGGTACGCAGCATGAGGGCGGGGGTGATGTCGGCGGCCAGTCCCCTGATCTCACCGTCAGGAGCCTGGACACTGACCCGCTTCCCCAGGGTGGTCAGCGCCGCGCGCAGCCGGCGCCCGAGCGCACCGCCTGCGGCATCAACGTCCCCACCGGCCTCCTCCCACTGCCTGATGAGCCGGGCCAGCTGGTGACCGATCGCCGTGAGAACGACCTCTGCGGCGTCTGCCGGCGCCGGCCTGTGACCCGCACCGACCGCACCCAGTGTGCGCAGGGAGCCGGCCCATGCCACCGGCAGCTCCTCAGCCGACTGCCCGATGTTGACGCCGATGCCGAGGATGACCATGGGGGCCTCGTCGCGGTCGGCGGGAACCGCGTCGGGCGCGAGCTCGCGGACAGCAGCCCCTTCAGCGGCTTCCGGCGTGACGAGCTCGCTGAGAACGCCGGCGACCTTGCGCGTACCGGCCCAGCCGGGCACTGCGGGCACGGCCGCCGGATCATCGGGCAGGGCGACGACGTCGTTGGGCCACTTGGTCCCCACGCGCCAGGGAAGGTCCTCAACGAGGGGCGCCAGGGCGTCGCGGACGGCCAGGCCACCCAGCAGAGGCAGCCAGCTCAGGCACTCAGCGGGAACGAGGGGCCGCAGCACCACGGAGACCAGGAGGGCACCCCCGTCGTCGGGGGTGACCCAGGCGCGCCCGGACCGCCCTCTACCGGCGGTCTGCCTCAGCGCCCGCAGTGCCGACAGGTGCGACCAGGACTTGCGCTCAGGCCCCATGAGGGCGGCGCGCAGGTCGTCCTGGGTGGAGCCGGTGACGGGAACGGTGTCGAGACGCGAGAAGGGGCTGCCATCGAGGCTCATGGTTCGAGCCTACCGGCCCGTATAGGCTGGCGGCGTGATTCTCCTGGCCTCGAAGTCATCCGGCCGCCTGGCCACCCTGCAAGCCGCCGGCGTCGAGCCGCTGGTGCGAGTCTCTAGCGTTGATGAGGAGACCGTGCTCGGCGAGCTGATCCGCCGGCGCCGCGACGCCGGGCTGCCTGCCCCGAGCGCCGCCGAGCAGGTTCAGGCCCTGGCTCGGGCCAAGGCGCTCGATGTCATGACCTCCACCGACCCGCAGGAGGCCGAGGTGGTTGTGGGCTGCGACTCCATGCTGGAGATCGCCGGTCAGGTCGTCGGCAAGCCGGCCGACGCCGCCCAGGCCCGTGAGCGCTGGCGGATGATGAGCGGAGGCACCGGCACCCTGCACACGGGTCACTTCCTGGTACGCACTGCGGACGGCACCACCGCCGAGGGAGTCAGCTCGGCCACCATCCGTTTCGGCTCCCCGTCCCCGGCCGAGGTCGAGGCCTACATCGCCAGCGGAGAGCCACTGTGGTGCGCCGGGGCCTTCACCATTGACGGCCTGGGCGGCGCCTTCATCGAGGGGATCGACGGCGACCCCCACGGGGTCGTCGGCATCTCCTTGCCACTGCTACGCCGACTTCTGGCCACCCTGGGGGTGGTCTGGACAGACCTGTGGGCGCCGCCACCGGCGACGAAACCGGTTGACGACGCCCACTGATCGTGCGGGCGCGCAGAAGCCTCAGGAGGCCAATGCCGCCGAGATGCCGGAGGAGTCCGGAGCCTGGGCGATGACCCTCATGAGCTCGGCCATGACGACCTGCTGCTCACGGCTGAGGCGGTCGACGACGTGACGGCGCACGCCGTCAAGGTGCACCGGAGCCGCCTCGCGCAGGAAGTCGAGGCCCTGCTGGGTCAGCGTGCAGTTGACACCGCGGCGGTCGGAGTCGCAGGAGCTGCGCTCGACGTACCCCGCACCCTCCAGGCGCCGGACCGTGTGGGTCAGCCGTGAGCGGGAGTGCGAGACGTGCTCGGCGAGAGTGGACATGCGCAGGGTCTGGTCTGGCACCTCCGACAGGCGCACCAGGATCTCGTACTCGTGCATAGAGATGCCGCATCCGGCCTCGAGCTCACGGTTGAGGCGGGCGGTGACGGAGGTGGAGGCCGCCAGGAAGGAGCGCCAGGCGTCCATCTCGATCTCATCGAGTCGGCGGAATCCCTCCTGCTCCAGGGAGCTGTTCTGTCCACAGCCCCCGGCCGACCCCGGACCGCGCTCAGGAGATCCCGCAGCCCCGGCCGCCTCCTGGCTGTAGGTGGCCTCGACGGCTTCCTGATCACTCTGAGTCCACGTCATCTCAACGTCCTCGGCATAGGCCGTCGGTTCTGCCATCGTCCGCTCTGCGGTAATCACCTTTATCGACTCCTCTCAGCACCGACCTGTGGCAGGTCGCGAACTCTCAAGCACGAACTTGTTGATCGCCTTTGGCTTTCATACAAGCGCAACTCCACTTCTTTTTTATCACACTCGGTAGGAGTCTCAGCCCTCCCAGCACAGCGATCCGCAACGTCAGACAACCTTGAGATCACACGGGTTACCCCCACTTTCCGTTGCCGTTGAACAGTTCTGAGAGGGCTACGGCCCCGTAGGAAAACAATTCGGATACTGACTTCATGTCACCTGACATACATCAGTTTGACAATCGAATTACCCATCTTTGTCACGTTATCATCCCCATCGACCGATGATCGGAAGGTGACCGATAATTCATTTCCACGTTCTCATCTCACTTCCTTCAAGACGGTAATGAATCCCCGTCAGAATTCCCTCCAGTAAGCAATCATTATTCCCTCATGAGGCGATAGGAGAATGAACGGCTCCCTCACCACCTTCTGGCGGCGGCCACGAAGGCGGATGGCGTCACCGGCGCCGCAGGACGGGCCGCCGCCCCTGAGCGATGTCTCCGCTGGCGGGGTCGACGGCGAGCGTCGCCCACGGCTCCCCCGCACCGCTCCCGGACTCAGGGACATCGGCAGAACCAATGAATACCAGGTCTGTCTGCCGTAAAGGCGAAGACTGGACGAGTGCGAGACTGATCGCTCCGAGCAGCAGGCCGTGAGCAACGACCTCACCGGAACCGGCCGACAGCCCCGCCTCAGTCGCTCTTCCGGGCAGGAGATGGATGGGGTTCCGGTCTCCGCTAGCCTGCGCCCAAGCGGCCACATCAGTGTCAGCGAGCCGGTAGAACACGGAGCCGGACGGCGTATCAAACCCGGTCTCTGGGGCCGTGAGTTTCCTCTTCTCGGCGGCGTCCCGCCCAGGCGGCAGGGTACGGCGGGCGAGCTCGTGGACCACCAGCCAGGGCTGCCCCGTCACCGTGAGCTCGACCGTCGCCTGGATGAGCTCCCACCCCGCACGCTCGACCTGTCGGATCGAGACCCCATCGGGCGCGTCCGTTCCCAGAGCCACCTCGTCTCCCGTAGGCCTCACGCTCATCCGGCAACGGCGGTGCACCAGGCCCTCCCAGGCGGCCTCTCCCCGACAGTCCCGTACCCAACCCTGGACCTGGTGCATGGCCTGCACAGCGGGGAGGATCGCCGTCGCTCCGCGCCGGGCCCGGCGGCAAGCCTGACAGCCGGGGCGTCCGGAGGAGGCCGTTGCGAGCACCCCGTCCAGGACCGCTGCGAGCCGCTCAACGGCGTCGTCACAGGAGCTGGGACTGTTCACCCTGTGATGCTAGGCGCCCATCCCGAGGAGACGACGAAGCCCCGCCGACATCATGTCGACGGGGCTCGCTCCCCGGTCACGGCGCTGGCGACAGGGATCGCTATGCGCTGCTCAGCGGGTCTCGCGGTGCTCGGTGTGCTTGCCGCAGCGAGCGCAGAACTTGGCGATGCTGAGACGGTCGGGGGTGTTCCGACGGTTCTTCTTGGTGATGTAGTTGCGCTCCTTGCACTCCGAGCAGGCCAGAGTGATCTTGGGGCGAACGTCGGCGGACTTGCTGGCCACGTTTGTCTCCTCGTGTCGATCCTCGAGCATGCGACGGAGCGCTGTACTCGAAAGCTTGCGTAGCGGGGGAGGTACTCGAACCCTCGACCTCACGATTATGAGTCGTGCGCTCTAACCAGCTGAGCTACCTCGCCATAGGAACACAATGGGGGCCAGTGGCCCCCGCTGTGAGAGCCCCGAAAGGGAATCGAACCCTTGACCTTCTCCTTACCATGGAGACGCTCTGCCGACTGAGCTATCGGGGCAACGAGCCGAATCCTAGGCAGATCCGAATCGCTCTGGCAATTCGTTCCGCCGTGGCTTCGCTCACTGCGGTCCTCGCCGGGCGGCGAGGTGCGATCCAAGTGATCGCCGTGGCGGGTGAGGGATTCGAACCCCCGTAGCATAACGCGGCTGATTTACAGTCAGCTCCCATTGGCCGCTCGGGCAACCCGCCTTGGCTCCGCGCTCCGACCCCTCGGTCATCGCTTGGCGCCGTGGAAGAATAGCAAGGCAGCGGCGCGAAACGCCAATCGCCCCCGTAGGACCCTCCTCACAGAACAACCCACCTAGACTCGGGTCGACTGAGGTCCCCACCCCGGAAAGGACTGCGCCATGGCCAACGACTCCTCCTTCGACGTCGTCTCCCGCCTCGACCGCCAGGAGGTGGACAACGCCGTCAACCAGTGCGCCAAGGAAATCTCCCAGCGCTACGACTTCCGCGGCGTTGACGCCTCCGTGAGCCTGTCGGGCGACACCATCACCCTGGAGGCCAACACGGCCGAGCGGGTCCTGGCGATCCTGGACGTCCTGGAGTCCAAGCTCTTCCGCCGCGGCGTCTCCCTCAAGGCCCTGGACCTGGGGGACAAGGAGCCGCGCCCCTCGGGCAAGATCTACCGCCTGGCCTGCCCGCTGCGTGAGGGACTCACCCAGGAGGTGGCCAAGAAGATCACCAAGGCGATCCGTGACGAGGGCCCCAAGAGCGTCAAGGCCACGATCCAGGGCGACGAGGTGCGCGTGGCCTCCAAGTCCCGCGACGACCTCCAGAGCGTCATCGCCCTGCTGAAGAACCTCGACGTCGACGCCGCCCTCCAGTTCGTCAACTACCGCTGAGTCGGGCCAATGCCGGTGCGGTCCGCCCCACCCACGGCCAGCGGCCACCTTCTCAAGCACCTGACGCTCATCGTCGTCGCTCTCGCCCTGCTCATCGTCGTCGCGGTGGGAGCCATGGCGGTGGGCCGGGCGATGCTCTCACCCGGCACCGTCATCGACGCCCTGTGGCAGCTGGTCACCGGCGACGGCGACACCCCCCTTGTCGCTCGCAACATCGTGCTCAACGTCCGCCTGCCCCGCGTGGTGGCCGCCGCCATGATCGGGGGTGCTCTCGCGATCTCCGGGACCGCCTACCAAGGCCTGTTCCGCAACCCCATGGTCTCTCCTGACATCCTGGGGGCGAGTACCGGCGCCTCCTTCGGCGCGGCCCTCGCGCTGCTGCTCTCCCTGGGGAACATGCCGGTTCGAGCATCAGCCTTCGCCGGAGGACTCGCGGCAGTCTTCATCACCTACGCAGCGGCCCGATACATCGGACGCGGGAGCAGCCAGGTTCTGTTGCTGGTCCTGTGCGGCATGATCGTCTCGGCCCTCTTCCAGGCCTTCGTCTCAGCGATCAAGTACACGGCGGATCCTGATTCCAAGCTCCCGGAGATCACCTACTGGCTCATGGGCTCCATCGCCAAGGTGACATGGAGCGATTTGAGGCTCTTCGCCATCCCCTTCGTCCTGGGAGTCGTCCCGCTCCTGACCCTGAGGTGGCGCTTCAATATCCTGGCCTTCGGCGATGAGGAGGCGGAGTCGCTGGGGGTCAACGCCGCTGCGCTGCGGCTGGTCAGCATCGTGTGTGCGACCCTGCTGACCGCTTCCTGCGTGGCGATCTCAGGTGTTATCGGCTGGGTTGGCCTCATCATGCCGCACGTGGTGCGCTTCATCGCAGGCCCGGACAACCAGATCGTCGTCCCCCTGTCCGTCATCCTGGGCGGAGCATTCCTCATCGCAGTTGACACCGCCTGTCGCTCACTGATGCCCCCTGAGATCCCGCTGGGCATCCTCACCAGCATCATTGGAGCCCCACTGTTCTTCCTCATCCTTCTGCGCACCCAGCAAGGAGACCGACAGTGAGGCGTCCCGAGGACCGGGCACGAAACACGCGAGACCCTATGCCCTCCGAGCACCCCACCATCACAGCGCGCAATCTGTCCTGCGGCTACCACCGACACGCCATCCTGACCGGAGTCGACCTGGAGGTCAGCACTGGCGAAGTGCTCTGCCTCCTGGGGCCCAACGGCGTTGGGAAGACGACCCTCTTCCGGACCCTGCTAGGCCACCTGTCACCTGTCGCGGGGCGGGTGGAGATCGGTGGTCGTGAGCGCTCCTCACTCTCCCGCCGTCAGATGGCCCGCTACATCGCCTACGTCCCCCAGCTGCACGAGCCGCCGTTCGCCTTCACCGTGTTCGACGTCGCCCTAACGGGCTGCGTCTCACGTCTGGGTCTGCTCGACTCCCCCTCCCGTGAGGACCGCGAGCGCACCGAGGAGGTGTTGACAAGACTGGGAATCGCCCACCTGTCCGCGCGCCCCTTCACCGAGCTCTCCGGCGGCGAGCAGCAGATGGCGCTCATCGCCCGAGCCCTGGTCCAGGACGGGAGGATCCTGGTCATGGACGAGCCTGCGGCAGCCCTCGACCTACGCAACCAGGCAACGGTTCTGCGCTGTGTACGAGACCTGGCCGATGAGCGCCACGGAGTTCTCATGACCTCGCACAACCCGGATCATGCCTTTCTGGTAGCGACTCGGGCGGTCCTCGTCACCCGGAACCGGGAGATTCTCTCCGGCCCAGTCAACGAGGTACTCACCGAGGAGAATCTCCAGGCCGCTTACGGCACACGAGTGCAGGTCCTGGAAACCACGAGTCCCGACGGCGAGGCCGTCCGTACCTGCATCCCGACACTCGAGCTCAGCTGAGACCTCGCGTCGTCGCCGACCACGAATCTCCTACTTCATATTCTATCCTTATAGAAGGTTGATGAATAACTCCATCAATCACCGCAGTCCTCCACTTCTTAGGAGCATTCATGACTTCGCTGCGTTCGTCATCCCCCCCCTCAACTACCTTCTCATCACCCTCCCGCCGGGACCTGCTCAAGCTCGCCGGCGCCGGGGCCGGGAGCGCCGTCGGGCTGAGCCTGCTGGCGGCCTGCGGCTCCAAGTCCTCCACATCCTCCAAGGCGACAGGGAGCAGCAGCGCCTCTGCCGGCACCCAGACCATCACTGACATGGCAGGCAAGCAGGTCGAGGTGCCCACGAATCCGACCGCCTACGCGGACGGCTGGTATGCCCACAACGAGGTGACGATCATGCTCACCGGAGCCAAGGGGCTTGTCGCCACGCACTGTGATCCCAAGAAGTTCCCCTGGATGTACAAGGTCTGTCCGAACATGTCAAAGGCAACCTCGACTTTCGGGGACGACTTCAACTTCGAGGACCTGGCGGCGCTGAATCCCCAAGTCATCTTCGACTCCAAGGAGACGCTGCGGGATAAGGCCAAGGAGGTCGGCATCCCGGTGGTCAACTGCATGTTCCAGACCTATGAGGACATGAAGAAGTCCATCACGATGACGGCACAGGTCTTCGGCGGGGACGCCCCTAAGATCGCCGAGAAGTACAACGCCGAGCTGGATCAGACGGTCAAGGACGTCAAGGCGAAGACCGACGGTCTGAGCGATGAGCAGCGCCCCACGGTGATGCACGGCAACAGCGTCTACACCCTCAACCTCGACGGTACCGGAACCATCATTGACGAGTGGATCAAGACTGCCGGCGGGAGGAATGCCGTCACCGAGACGACATCCTCCGCCAACGCCCAGTTCACCATGGAACAGATCCTCGCCGGGGACCCCGACGTCATCATCACCGGAAAGGCCGGGGAGGCCGAGAAGATCCTCGCCGATCCGAACTGGGCGAGTATCAAGGCCGTCCAGAACCAGAAGGTCTACGTCAACCCCAAGGGCGTCTTCGGCTGGGACCGTTACGGTGTGGAGGAGCTTCTGCAGGTGCAGTGGGTTTCTGCCCTCCTCCACCCGGATCTCTTCCCCGACCTCAAGATCGAGGAGAAGGTGAAGACCTTCTACAAGACCTATCTCAACTACAGCCTCACCGACGACGAGGTGAAGCTCATCATGGCGGGCAAGGATCCCCAGTAACGTCCGGAGCTCTCACCGGCGGCTAGGCCGACAGGAGGGTGAGAACCGCCTTGACGCGGCGATGGACGGCGGCGTCGGGCAGCAGGCCGAGCTTGGCGAAGATCCGCTGGGTGTGCTTCTCCACGGCCCCCTCGGTGACCACCATGATCTTGGCGATACCGGCGTTGGTACGCCCCTCGGCCATGAGGGCCAACACCTCCCGCTCACGGGGCGTGAGCTCGGTGAGCGGGTCGTCGCGCCGGCCTCGCTGGAGGACCTGGGAGACGACGTCGGGGTCCAGGACGAGCTCGCCGCGCGCCACCCGCTCGACCGCGCCGAGGAAGGCGTCGATGTCGCCGACCCGGTCCTTGAGGAGGTAGCCCAGGGCGCCTCCGCCGTCGGCCAGGAGGTCGGGCAGGTAGCCGGCGACGACGTACTGGCTCAGCAGCAGGATGGGTGCACCCGGCCACTGGGCGCGGATGCGCGTGGTGGCGCGCAGGCCCTCGTCGGTGTGGGAGGGCGGCATGCGGATGTCGGCGACGACGACGTCGGGCCGCAGCCGCAGGGCCTCCTTCACGAGCGCCTCGCCGTCCCCCACTCCCCCGACGACCTCGTGGCCGCCGTCGGCCAGGATGAGTGCCAGTCCCTCGCGCAGGAGGACGGAGTCATCAGCGATCAGAACGCGCACGGGATTCTCGCCTCCAGTGTGGTCGGTCCGCCGGTCGGGGACGTGATGGTGAGCCTACCGTCGACCCCGTTGAGGCGCTCGACCAGGCCGGCCAGGCCGTGTCCCTTGGCGGTCGAGGCCCCACCGATGCCGTTGTCACTGATCCTCACGAGCAGGGCGCCGTCGACGACGCGGGCATCGACGCCTGCGGCCGTGGCCCCGGAGTGCTTGTTGAGGTTGGCCAGCGCCTCACTGACCACGAAGTAGGCGGCCTGGGAGACGTGGTCGGGCAGGTCCGGCAGCTCGGTGCTCACGGTGACGGGGACGGAGGAGCGGGTGGCCGCCTCGGTGATGGCGGCCACCAGGCCCCGGTCGATGAGGACCGGTGGAGCGATGCCGCGGGAGAGCTGGCGCAGCTCGTCAAGGGTCTGCTGGGTCTGCTCCATGGCGCCCTGGATGATGGCCGACGCCGCCGCCGGGTCCTTCTCGGCCTGCCTGTGGGCGCGGGCCAGGTCCATGCGCAGGCGCACGAGGCGCTGCTGGGGGCCGTCGTGGATGTCGCGCTCCAGGCGGCGGCGGGTGTCGGCCTCGGCGCGCTGGACGGCGGCCCGGGAGGTCTGGAGGCGGCTGACCTCGCTGCGCCAGGAGAGCATGGCGCGGCTGAGCCCCGTCTGCATGGCGGCCAGGCCCCGCAGGACGAAGGGGGCGATCAGGGAGAAGACGATGCCGCAGGTGAGGTTGAATCCAATGTCCCAGAGCAGCTCCGGCTGCAGGCCCAGAAGATGAGCCAGTCCCTGACGCTGCTGTCCCATGGTCGGATCGAGGACCAGGTCAAGAATGATGTCGGCGATGGGGGCGAGGAGACCTGCCACGGCCAGGGCCAGCCACACAACGCTGATGATCCAGGTGATCAAGGAGACCGGGAAGTAGATGACGGCCCACAGCAGGTCCATCCAGCGCTGGGGGTCGCGCAGGCGCCGGAAGAGCCGACGGCGCACAGGGGCTCCCGGCTCGGACTCGAGGTATCCGCCGGGCACCGGCTCGCGCCCGTCCACGCGCGCCATGGCGAGGCGGGCGATGTTGGCGAAGCCCCCGGCGATGCTCAGGTCGATGATGAGCACCAGCAGCCCCACCCAGATGATGGTGGTGACCACACCGAGGGCGGTCAGCGGCACGATGACGCAGAAGGCGAGCAGGCTCAGTGGCCCGCTGAGGAGGAGAAAGGCGGCGTCCCTGCCGAACTGGCGGTAGCGCACGGCCCATGCTGATCTGTTCATGCCTCATATCCTCCTCAAGGCCGGAATCGCGCCCAATCCTGCCACCTGGCGGGGCCGTGGTGGGGCTAGCCCGACACCGCCCTGAGGCGGGCGGCTCAGTCCACGAGTCGGGCGGTCAGGCTGCGGGCGAGATCGTCGGCCCATCTGCCGTAGCGAGCCTCGCCGGGGCGGCTGAGGCAGTACAGGAGGTTGCCCAGGCGGTCGAGGAGCTCGTAGGCGTCGCGGCGCTCCAGCAGCCGTTGCGGGTCGGTGGCACTGGAGTCCTGCGCGAGCCGCGAGCGCCGCGAGCGCCGCGAGTACCGCGAATATTCAGTGACGAAGGCGGCGACGTCGTCGGACGTCATGGGCAGGTACCAGGGGCCGCCGGTCACCCGGCCCCCGATGAGGGCCAGGTCCTTGGCGGTGTCGCCGGGCCCGGACCACTCGAAGTCGATGAGTCGTGGCAGGCCGTCGGGGCCGAGGATGACATTGGTGGCGACGGCGTCGCCGTGGATGAGCCGGTGGGTGGGGACCGCCTCGAAGGCCGGGGCGAGGCGGGTAAGCTCGCGGCGCCAGGCGGGCAGGAGCGCGCGGACGCGAGGGTCGGTGAGGGTCTGCGGATGGTGCTCTCCCCACCAGGTCGCCAGCTCCTCCCCCTGCTCGTCGGCGCTCGGCACGAAGGCGGCCGACGGCGCGGGACCGGCAGCAAGGGCATCGTGCAGGCGGGCGATCTGGTGTGCGAGGGCGGTGGCGAGCCGTGGATTCCAGTCGGTGGCGCGCAGGGCCCGGCCGGGGACGTGGGTGGTCACCATGTAGGGGGTGCCCAGCGGGTTGTCGCTGCCGGTCTCCAGGGCGACGGCGCTGGTTCCCAGCTCGGGTGGGACGCGTCTGAGGGCCTCGAACTCGGTCTCCAGGGGGCGGGGCATGTCATGGGGCGGGCGTCGTGGAAGGCGCAGAACCCGGGTCTGCTCCCCGGAGCCGATTCGCCAGGCGGTGTAGCTCTCGCCGGCCCCCAGCCGCTCGACCGGTCCGGCCGTCACGCCGCGCAACTCACCGGCGTCGACGGCGGCCTTGATGCGTGGGGCGATGTCGTCATCGGTTCCGGTAGGAGGTGGAGCGTCCACTCCCCTGTCCATCGTCATCGGGTTCCGTCCGCGGGGCGGAGGCCGACGATGGCCCGGGCGGCCTCGGTGGCGGTGAGCCGGGCGGTGTCCAGGTGGAGGTCGGCCTCGGGCCAGGGGGCGTAGTCGCGGCGTTCGACAGCCCGCCAGTCCGGCAGCTCGAGGCCCTCGATGTCGCTGACCCGCTGCTGGACCCGGCGACGGTGCTCGGCCTTATCGGAGCAGACGATCTCGACGGCGAGAAACCGGCAGCCCAGGGCTGAGGCGGTCTCCTCCCACAGGCGACGGGTGAGGGACAGCGGGTTGACGCACTCGACAAGAACGTCACCGCCCGAGGTCAGGACGTCCCGGGCCACAGCGGCGGCCACGTAGTATCCGGCGCCCGCGGGCATGCCGGGGAGCATCTCGTTGCTGTCCCGCAGGGCCTGCTCGATGGAGTCGATGCGCAGCCAGGTCGGCGGTCCGGCCTGCGACTCAGCGCGCAGGCGCAGGACCTCCCGGCACACGGCGGTCTTACCGACCGCCGGCAGCCCGCCGACGACGGTCAGGGGCATCCCGTCAGTACCCGGCCATCTGCTCGAGGCGGGCGATGCGCTTGTCCATGGGCGGGTGGGTGGAGAACAGGTTGCGCAGACTCCCGAAGGGGTTGGCGATCATCATGGAGGAGACCGGTTCGAGGCGCGGGTCCTGTCCCATGGGCACGCGTGAGATGCCCGACTCAAGCTTGCTGAGCGCACTGGCCAGGGCGAGCGGGTCCTGGGTGAGCTCGGCGCCGTCGTGGTCGGCGTCGTACTCGCGGGTCCGGGAGATGGCGAACTGGGTGATGGCGGCGGCCAGGGGCGCCAGGAGGGAGAGCAGCAGGACGGCAATGATGTTGCCGCCGTCCCGGTCGCGCCGGTTGCCGCCGCCGAACCACAGGGCCATGGTGGCCAGCGAGGAGATGACGCCGGCGATGCCCGCGGCCACCGAGGAGGTGAGAATGTCGCGGTTGTAGACGTGGGAGAGCTCGTGGCCCAGGACGCCGCGCAGCTCGCGCTCGTTGAGGAGCTGGAGGATGCCCTGCGTGCAGCACACGGCGGCGTGCGAGGGGCTGCGGCCGGTGGCGAAGGCGTTGGGGCTCATCGTGGGGGCCACGTAGAGGCGCGGCATGGGCTGGCCGGCAGCGGCGGAGAGCTCACGCACGATGGCGTACATCTGGGGCTGCTGGGCCTCGGTGACCTCGATGGCGCCCATGGAGCGCACCGCGATCTTGTCGGAGTTCCAGAAGCCGTAGGCGGTCTGCGCCAGGCCGATGACCGGCGCGATGACCAGCCAGATGGCAGAGCCGGTCCCCCGGGCCAGCGCGTAGCCGAGCAGGAGAAGCAGGCTCCACATGCCGCCCAGGAGGACGGCGGTCTTGAGACCGTTGTAGTGGTGGGTCCTTGTCATGGGTGGAGACTATGGGATGAACCTGTGTCTGACCTATGTCTGCTGGCGCGGGACCACTCGCGCGGCGATGAGGCCGCAGTCCAGGCAGCGCAGGGCATCGCGGAAGTCGTCGGGGTCGAAGGTGGTTCCTGGCGCCTCACGCGCGAGGGTCCAGTACTCCCCCGTCGAGTCCTGGACCGCGTACCCGGTGTCGCGGAAGCCGGAGCGCTCGTAGAAGGAGAACCGACGGCGTCGCTGCTCGGCGTTGTCGGCCTCGGCGACGACGGGCTCAATGTCCAGGACGATGGTGCAGCCGGGGTGACGACGCTCGAGCTCGGCCAGGAGGCGAGTGCCCAGGCCCCGGCCGCGGGCGGCGTCGTCGACGGCGAGGTAGAAGAGGTAGAGCAGGTGGGAGCCGGGGCGGCGCACGGTCCAGGTCAGGGCGACGGGGTCCGGGCGGGCCGCACGGGTCGGTCCGGCGGGCTGGTCCCACCAGGCGACGAGGTCGACGCCGCGCCGTAGGCTGAGCAGGTGGATGAGCGCCCAGGGAAGGCGCTCATCCTCGGGGAAGGCACGCAGGTAGAGGTCACGCGCCCAGCGGTTGGTTCCGCCGGCGAAGCGGATGCGGCGGGTTCTCATCGCTCAGCTCAGCAGGTCGGCGACGTCGGCCGCCGGGAGGTTCAGGGCCTGGCCGACCCCGGCGGTGTAGAGCGACCCGGCATGAGTGCTCAGGCCGCGGGCGAGGTCGGGGCGCGCCGCGATGGCGCCGCACCAGCCCTCATCGGCCAGGGCCAGGGCGTAGGGCAGGGTCGCGTTGGTCAGCGCGTAGGTGGAGGTGTGCGGGACGGCTCCGGGCATGTTGGCCACGCAGTAGAAGATCTTGCCGTCCACCTCGAAGGTGGGCTCGGAGTGGGTGGTGGGGTGGGAGTCCTCGAAGCAGCCTCCCTGGTCGATGGCGATGTCGACCAGCACGCTGCCGGGCCGCATGGTCTCCACCATGGCGCGTGTGACGAGGTTCGGGGTGCGGGCCCCGGGCACGAGGACGGCACCAATGACCAGGTCCGCCCCGGCGCAGGCCTGGGCCACGTCGAGCTCGGTGGAGAAGCGGGTGCGGATGGTCCCGCCGTCGAGCTCCTCGATCCGGCGCATGCGCAGCGGGTCGACGTCGAAGACGGTGACGTCCGCGCCCATGCCGGCGGCGACCCGCGCGGCGCTCAGGCCGGCGGTGCCTCCACCCAGGACGACGACGCTTCCGCGCCGTACTCCGGCGGCGCCGCCCAGCAGGACGCCGGCCCCGCCGTGGGGGCGCAGCAGGGCCTCCGCGCCGACCTGGGCGGCCAGACGGCCGGCGATCTCCGACATGGGCGCCAGGAGGGGCAGGGCGCCGGTGTCGGTCTCGACGGTCTCGTAGGCGATGGAGGTGACCCGCTTGGCGAGCAGCTCCTCGGTCAGGGCCCGGTCGGCGGCCAGGTGCAGGTAGGTGAACAGCAGCAGGTCCGGGCGCAGGGAGGGGTACTCCTGGGCAATCGGCTCCTTGACCTTGAGGACGAGCTCGGAGTCGGCCCACAGGCCGGGGACGTCGTCGGTCATGACGGCGCCGGCGGCGGTGTAGTCGGCGTCGGGGATGGAGGCCCCCTCGCCGGCGCCCGCCTGGATGGTCACGGTGTGACCGCGCAGGGTGAGCGCGTGCACGCCGGCCGGCGTGATGGCGACGCGGAACTCGTTGTCCTTGATCTCGGTGGGAACGCCGATTCGCATGGTTCTGCCTTCGAGGTAGTTGTCAAGGGGTGGTGTGGCGTGTGTGGGTCGGGGCCGACGGCGGAGCCAGACAGCCCCGACCCAGTCAGCTCAGTCGGCCAGACGATGGGCGACGCGCTCGGGGACGCGGCCCGCCTCGGGCTGGCCGATGAGGTCCTCGGGAACCTCGGTGGAGCGGGAGATCGCGGTCATGGCGTCACGGGAGACGACCTTGACGCGCTCGCGCGGCTTGGAGGCCCCTCCGGTGACGACGACCTCGCCGTAGTCCTCGCCGAGCTCACGCTCGTAGGCGTCCAGCAGCTCCCAGCCTTCCCAGTTGGTGAAGGGGATGCCGCGGGACTCCAGCAAGGCGATGATGGCGTCGTGGCCGACCTGGGCCTCGTCGCTGGTCTCGGCGTGCAGCAGGCCGGCGTTGGCGTCGGCCACGAGGTTGGTGATCGTCTCCTGCGCGTCGGACTTGGTGGAGCCGATGAGGCCCACCGGGCCGCGACGGATCCAGCCGGTGGCGTACAGGCCGGTCAGGGGCTTGCCGTCCTCGCCGAGGACACGGCCGCCCTCGTTGGGGACGACGTGCCGCTCGGTGTCGAAGGGCAGGCCCTCGATGGCGCTGGAGGCGTACCCGACGGCGCGGTAGACGGCCTGGACGGGCCAGTCGCGGTACTCGCCGGTGCCGGTGACGTTGCCGTCGCCGGTCAGGCGGGTGCGCTCGGTGCGCAGGCCGACGACGTGACCGTCGTCGTCGGTGAGGACCTCGTGGGGGGCGGAGAAGAGGTGGATGTGGATGCGGTGGGAGGCGGTGAGGTCCTCCGGCTCCTGCATCGCGTACCCCTCGAGGGCCTTGACGACCTGGCGCTGCTGGTTGGAGGAGGCCAGCGCCGCCTGCGAGCCCTCGTCGTACTCGAAGTCCTCCTCGTCGACGATGACGTCGACGTCGGGCTGCTTTCCGAGCTCGCGCAGCTCCAGCGGGGTGAACTTCACCTGGGCTGGGCCGCGGCGGCCGAAGACGTGCACGTCGGTGACCGGGGACTGCTGGAGGGTGGCGGCCACGTTCGCGGGGATCTCGGTGGTCATGAGGTCGTCGGCGTGCTTGGCCAGGATGCGGGCAATGTCCAAGGCGACATTGCCGACGCCGATGACGGCGACCTCCTTGGCACTCAGGTCCCAGGTGCGCGGGTGGTCGGGGTGCCCGTCATACCAGGAGACGAAGTCGGCGCCGCCGTAGCACTCGGGGGCGTCGACGCCGGGGATGTCAAGGGGGGCGTCGGTGTCGGCTCCGGTGGAGAAGATGATGGCGTCATAGTGCTCGTGGAGCTCGGCCACCGAGATGTCACGGCCGACCTCGACGTTGCCGATGAGCCGGATGTCCCCGCGCTGGAGGATCTTGTAGAGGGCCACGATGATCTGCTTGATGCGCGGGTGGTCGGGGGCGACGCCGTAGCGCACCAGCCCGTAGGGCGCAGGAAGCCGCTCGAACAGGTCGATACAGACCTCCATGCCCGACTTCGAGAGGATGTCCGAGGCGTAGATGCCTGCGGGGCCTGCTCCGACGACGGCGACATTGAGAGGACGTGCGTTCACTGTTCTTCGTTCCTGTTTCAGGGGACGTGGACGTGGCACCCGCGTTCCCGCTGCCGGGAGAACCGGTTGATCCGGTCCGGGGCGACGGCGATGACGGCGGGGTACCGCGGCACAGTCTATGGAGGAAGGTGGGGGCTCCCCCAGGGCGCGGGCAATATCTCCGCTTTGAGCCGCGTCACGTCGGGGAGGGGGTGGGGTCGGGTGGGTTGGCTTGGGGATGCGGGTTCGGAGAGGCTGGTTTAGCGGGGCGGGGGCGGGCCGTCCGAA
>NZ_KV810952.1:0-31064 GCF_001812965.1 Actinomyces sp. HMSC075C01 | reverse complement strand
CGCCGACGCCGACCCCCACCGAGGAGCCCACGCCCGGCACATCGGCCAGCACACCATCGAATAGCAGCAACCTGGCGAGCACCGGCTCGAACGTCATGCCAGTCATCGCAGCCATGGCTGCATTCCTGGTGACGGGATATGTGATCCTGGCAGTCCGTCGTCGCGCATCGTGACCATCGTCGGCTGACTAGGCTCCTTCCCGGAGCATGAGATGGGCCCCAGTCCTTCACGGACTGGGGCCCATCTCCATGACTTCAGACTCTGTCAAGCACCGCGATCGTCTCGAAGTGGTGAGTGTGCGGGAACATGTCCAGAGCACTCATAGAGCCCAGCGCGTAGCCGGTTCGCAGGAGGGTTCCCAGGTCCCGGGCCAGGGCCGCCGGGTCGCAGGCCACCAGGACGATCCGCTCGGCCCCCAGGGCGCCGACGGCCTCGACGACCTCGCGCCCGGCCCCCTGCCTCGGCGGATCGAGGACGACGACGTCGGGGCGGCCGCCTTTGAAGGAGCCGGCGAGCTCGCGCACCGAGCGGGCGCTCACACGGCCCGACGCCAGGCGTGCGGCGGGGTGGTCGTGCAGTGTGCGGCGGGCGTCGCGAACTGCCTGCTCATTGCCCTCCAGGGACAGGACCTGACCACCGTCCCCCACCAGGGCGGCCAGCGGCAGGGTGAACAGGCCGGCCCCCGAGTAGAGCTCCAGGACGCGACTGCCCGCGGCGCCTTCGAGGTCCTCCCCCAGAGCGCCTCGCACGACGCGCTCGACCAGCACCCGTGGGGCGTCGACGTGCACCTGCCAGAAGCCCTCGGCGTGAACGGAGTAGGTCAGCTCCCCCAGTCCTAGTGCGGAGGCGTCCACGACCTCCCGGACTCGGCGCCGTCCGGTGCTGCGGGCCTGGGCGGTCAGGAGCCGCTCGTCGAGCAGGACGACGGGCTCACCGCCGCTGGGGGCGATGGCCTCGATGCGCATGCCGGGCCGGTAGTGGGCGCGCCAGCGGGAGCGCTCCAGCAGTCCGATCTCGGTGATGGCGCCAACTGCCAAGGGCAGGCGGCGCAGGGGCAGGACCGTCCCGGAGCGGAAGGCGTGCATGCCGGGCCTGCCGTCCTCGCTGACCGTCAGGCTGATGCGGGTGCGGGTGGCGGTTCCGGCCAGGGCGCGCCGGCGGGCGCTGCTGGAGGCCTGAGCCGCGGCGTCAGTGGGCATGGGCTCGACCGGCACTGCGGCTGCGCCGGAGGCCTCGGGCAGGGCGGCGACGGCGTCGGCCACCTCCTGCCCACCGATCCGGCGCAGGCAGTCGGCCAGGACCCAGCGCTTCCAGGTGCGCTGGGCGTCCAGGGCCACGTGGGCGAGCTCTCCCCCACCCACGCCCGCTGGGCCGGCCTCGGGCCAGACGGACTCGACGCGGTCCGGGGAGGCCTGGAGGATCTCAACGGCGTCGGCACGCCAGGTCCGCGAGGTCATCTCGGTCAGGCGGGCCCGCACCGTCTCACCGGGCAGGGCGTGGCGCACGAAGATGACCCGACCGCCCGGATCGTCCACGGGGCGGGCCACGCAGTGTCCGCCGTGTGCCGGCGCCCCCACCGCCAGGGTCAGCTCGCGCGGCTCGCCACGGCTGGGGGCGGGCTGTTCTCCGATCCTGCTGGGCTGGGAGGTCATCGATTCTCCTGGGGGTCTGCATCGACGCCGCCAGTGCTGGAGCTGCTGTGCTGGTCGAGGTGGCTGAGGTGGCTGTCGACGTGACGGCGCATGGCGACGTCGGCGTCAATGATGCCCTCAGCGGTGCGGGCGCGCACACCGTGGTGGATGTGCCGCTGTCCGGGCAGTCCCAGCTGCCAGGGCACGGAGGCCACGACGACGCCGGGGGTGAACAGCAGGACGGTCTTGAGGCGCAGGGCGGTCTGGTTGTGGAGGATCTGCTCCCACCAGTGGCGCACGATGTACTCGGGCAGGAAGACGACGACGAGGTCGCGGGGGGACTCACGGCGCACCGAGCGCACATAGTTGATGACCGGGCGGGTGATGTCCCGGTAGGGGGAGTCCAGGACCGTCAGGGGCACGGCGATGTCGGCCTCCTCCCAGGCGTCCAGGAGGCGCTCGGCGCCGCCGTCACCGGTGTCCACCGTCAGGGCCTCCAGGACGGTGGGGTGGGTCGACTGGGCGTAGGTCAGGGCCCGCAGCGTGGGCTGGTGAAGGCGGGAGGCCAGGACGATGGCGTGGACGTGGGCCGGCAGGACGCGGGCGTCGTGGAGGTCGGAGATGGCCACTTCCTCGCTGACTCTGCGGTAGTGGCGGCGGATCCGGTTCATCACCAGGTAGAGCAGCGCCATGATCGTCAGGGTGATCCAGGCTCCTCGGGTGAGCTTGGTGAGCAGAACGATGACCAGGACCGTCCCGGTGCCCAGCACGCCGATGGAGTTAATGATGCGGGCGCGGTACATGCGTGAGCGGGCCCGCGGCTCGGTGGCGATGGTCAGCTCGCGCGTCCAGTGACGCACCATGCCCACCTGGGAGAGCGTGAAGGAGATGAACACGCCCACGATGTAGAGCTGGATGAGGCGGGTCGTGTTGGCCTCGAAGCCGATAAGGAAGGCCACAGCCCCCAGCCACAGGACGATGATGCCGTTGGAGAAGGCCAGGCGGTCGCCGCGCTGGGAGAGCTGGCGGGGCAGGAACTCGTCACGGGCCAGGACGCTGGCCAGGACCGGGAACCCGTTGAAGGCGGTGTTGGCGGCCAGGACCAGAATCAGCCCGGTGACGGTGGCGACCAGGTAGAACATCGGGCGGAAGCCGGAGAAGACGGTCGCGGCGATCTGTCCGATCGCGGGGTCCTGGTGATAGCTGTCCCCGACCGGGACGCCGTTGCGCAGAAGCTGGTGGGCCGGATCCTCCACCATGCGCACGCCGACGGCGCCGGCCAGGTGGATGACGCTCATGAGCATCAGCGCGGCGATTCCACCCAGGAGCAGCAGCGTGGTGGCGGCGTTGCGGGACTTGGGGCGCTGGAAGCTGGGCACGCCGTTGGAGATCGCCTCCACACCGGTCAGGGCCGCGCACCCCGAGGAGAAGGCCCGCAGGACCAGGAAGCCTCCGGCCAGGCCAGTCAGGCCCTGCTCCCAGCCGGCGTGGGTGACGACGTCGAAGCCGGCGGACTCGGCCCGCCCAAGGGTCCCGGTCAGCTCCTGGATGAAGCCGACGACGGCCATAATGCCGATGACACCCATGTACAGGTAGGTGGGAATGGCAAAGGCCCGGCCCGACTCGCGCGAGCCGCGCATGTTGAGCACAGCCAGGACGGTGACGACCGCGACGGCGATCTCCACCTTGTAGGGGACCAGGGCGGGCAGGGCGGCCGCGAGGTAGGAGGTGCCCGAGGACACCGAGACCGCGACGGTCAGGACATAGTCACTCAGCAGGGCCGAGGCCACCAGGAGACCGGCGTGGGAGCCGAGGTTGGCCGAGACCACCTCGTAGTCGCCGCCGCCCGAGGGATAGGCGTGGACAGTCTGGCGGTAGGAGGCCACGACCACGACCAGGACGCCGACGACGGCCAGGGCGACCCACGGGGACAGGGAGATCGCGGCGACGCCGGCCACGGCCAGGGTGATGAGCACCTCATCGGGGGCGTAGCCCACGGACGACAGGGCGTCGGAGGCGAATACCGGAAGGGCGATCCTCTTGGGCAGGAGCGTCTCCCCCAGAGCTCCGCTGGGGACAGGACGGCCGACGAGAAGCCGCTTGATGCGGTCTGCGAAGTCACGCACGTCTCCAGATGTTACGTCCCTGGCCCGACAACGGAGTACCGTCTTCCTCGTGCACTTCGTCATCATGGGCTGTGGCCGCGTCGGAGCGTCCATGGCTGTTCAGCTCGACCGTATGGGACACTCGGTGTCCGTCATTGACCGCTCCTCGGACTCCTTCCGCCGCCTGCCCTCGGACTTCAACGGCCGCAAGGTCAAAGGGGTCGGTTACGACCGCGACGCCCTGGAGCAGGCGGGCATCGACGAGGCCTACGCCTTCGTGGCCGTCTCCAACGGGGACAACTCCAACATCGTGGCTGCGCGCGTGGCCCGGGAGAGCTTCGGCGTGGACAACGTCGTCGCCCGGATCTACGACTCGCGGCGAGCCGACGTCTACGAGCGCCTGGGCATCCCCACAGTGGCCACCGTGCGTCAGACGGCCGACCAGATGATGCGCCGCATCCTGCCGAGCTCCAGCGCCCGCGAGCTCGAGGATCCCTCGGGCACGGTGGCTCTCATCCAGCCCAGCGCCTCCCCGCAGTGGGTCGGTACGACGATCGGGGCCCTGGAGGACCGACTGAGGGTGCGGGTGGCCTGGATCTCGCGTGATGCCACGGCGCTGCTGCCCGAGGCCGTCACCGTCATCCAGGAGCACGACCGGCTGCACCTGGCGGTGAGCACCGACCGTATCGGTCAGGTCCGCCGAGCCCTGTCACACGCCCCGACCCAGGAGGCCTGAGCCATGCAGATCGTGATTGCCGGAGCCGGATCCGTGGGCCGTTCCATCGCCCGCGAGCTCATCAGCCACGGCCACGAGGTCACCCTCGTCGACCGTTCCACCGAGGCCATGCGCATCGCCTCGGTCCCGCAGGCCGACTGGCAGCTGGCCGACGCCTGCGACATCGATGCCCTGGAGCGCGCCGGGGCCGAGACCTGCGACGTCATTGTGGCCGCCACCGGGGATGACAAGGCCAACCTGGTCATCTCCCTGCTGGCCAAGACCGAGTACGGGGTTCCCCGCACGGTCGCGCGCGTCAACAATCCCAAGAGCGAGTGGCTCTTTGATGAGACCTGGGGTGTGGACGTGGCCGTGTCGACCCCGCGTTTCATGACGGCCCTGGTGGAGGAGGCCGTCAGTGTCGGCAGCCTGGTGAGCATCTTCCACTTCCACCAGTCGGGCGCCTCCATGCACGAGCTGACCCTGCCGGAGGACTCACCGGTCATCGGCGAGCTCGTCACCGACATCGAGCTGCCGCCCCACACGGTGCTGGCGGCGATCCTGCGCGACTACCGCCCCATCACACCGGACCGCGACGAGCGCTTCGAGCGCGGCGATGAGCTCATCTTCCTCACGGCTCGGGAGGGAGAGTCCAGTCTGAAGGAGCTGCCCCTCATCTTCACGTGACGCTGAGCGGCGCTACCGCTGAGCAAGAGCCTGGGCCTGGGCGATCCGGCTGGGGGCCACCAGCAGCCAGATGAACCACAGGGTCACGGCATACAGCGGCACGCCCAGGATGAGGCGGGCCACCCCGAGGTAGGACACGGCCTGGGCGCCGGCCAGGTAGAGGGGCACCTCGACGACGAGCCGCAGGGCGAACATGAGCGTCAGGACCCAGGTGCCTGCGTGGTAGCGGCGCCGGACAAGGCGCAGGGCCGGCTCGGTGCGCCAGGCCGAGGGTCGTGCGGCGGGATCGTCGTCGGCCTGCGGCGCCTGGGCGCTGCCCGAGTCCTTGCTCGCGCCGCTGTCCTCATCACTGCGGTCGGACTCGTCGGTGACGCGATGCCACAGCGTCATGAGGGCGCCCACGATCGGCCAGCCGATGAGCAGGGAGACCAGGCAGGCGACCAGCCAGGCCGCGTTGATCATGAGACCGGTGGCGTAGAAGTTGGAGGCGTCGCCGCTGCGCCAGGCCCACAGGGCCGAAACCAGGACCAGCACGACCCCGCCGACGACCTGAACCGGAGACTGGCGCTGCACCAGGCGGGCCACGAGGCAGATGGCGCTGATAGCCAGGGAGGCGATCAGCGCCGCCACCAGTGCGGTGGGCCGCACCGCCATGACCAGGACGAACATGAGAGTAGGCACGACCGACTCGAGGATGCCGCGCCACCCGCCCACGGCGGCCATGGCGTCGAAGCGCTCGGAGTCGATGGCTCCCAGGCCCGTACGGGTGGTTCCCGTGGAACGGCTGCTCATTCGATGGTCCTTCCCGCAGGTGGCTGCCGGTTGTTACTGCCCCGGCCCCAGCAGGCGATAGGCGGGGTTGTGGATCTGCTGGCGGTGGGTGCCGTCGGCGACCCGCCCCTCGGCGAGGAGATGGACCCCCGGCTTGATGCCGGGGATGCGTCGCCGGCCCCACCACACCAGGTCGATGCTGCCGGTGCCGTCGTAGAGCTGCCCGACGAGGATGGGCTTGTCCTGGCTCGAGCGGTAGGTGACCGCCTGCAGCACACCGGAGACACGGGTCCGCTGACGCGAGGTCAGCGAGCCGATCGGATCGGTGCCCCGCCGGCTGGCGGAGCGCTCCTCGTCCTCGGCCTCGAGGAGCTCGCGACTGGTGTGCAGCGATTCGTGGAGCCGCTTCACCCAGGCCGACAGCGCCCCCATTTAACGCACTTCGGAGATGGTCGGGCCGGGCGCCAGCGGGTCGATGCCGGGCAGCTCCTCGGCCTCGGGGCCGGTCACGGCTCCGGGCGCGTGCAGGGGCAGGATCTCGCGGGGCGGACGGGCCTGGCCGTCGCGGACGACGACGATTCCGCGCAGTACCTCCCGCAGCGCCTGAGCGGAGTGCTCGGCGGAGGCGGCCGGTCCCTGGAGGACGCCGCGCAGGAACCAGCGGGGGCCGTCGATCCCCAGGAACCGGATCGTGCCGGTCACCATCGTGCCGTCGGGCCCGCGCATGGGCAGGTGAGCGACCAGCTCGGTACCGTGCTCCCCGTGGCTCTCCTCGTAACGGGCACCGTTTCCAGCGAGCTCGTTGGCGATGTCACCGCGCAGCTCGTCCCAGATGCCCGCGGTGCGCGGCGCGGCAAAGGCCCGCAGCTCGAGCGCCGAGCCACCCAGCGCCAGGACAACGGCGGTGACGGTACCGTCGGGCGCCTGCTCCAGACGCAGCTGCATCCCGTCAACGGCCGGGACCTGCAGCGCGCCCAGGTCGATGCGGGGCACCTCCTCCTGGTCCTCGGGAAGCTCATTGAGGTCCCAGGGGCCGGAGGCAGCGGCCTCGTCGGGGTCGTCGCTGCCGGGGTCGCGCCCGAGGGTGGACTCGTCAGAATCGGTGGTTGCGTCGTCACGACGGCGCGAGAACAGTCCCATGGGGATCTCCTGAGTTGGGTGGGAACATCAGCCGGCGCAGTCTGCGCACACCGGAAGACCGGTCGCCTCGTCGACGAAGGCCAGCTGGCTGCGGTGATGAACGAGGAAGCACTCCGAGCAGGTGAACTCGTCCTCGAGCTGAGGAACCACGTGAACGCTCAGCTCCTCACGGGACAGGTCCGCCCCGGGAAGCTCAAAGCCCTCGGCGGCCTCGTTCTCGTCCTCCTCGATCGCGGCGGATGACTGGTCCTTCTGCCGCGAGGTCAGCTCTTCGATGGAATCGGCCTCGGGCTCGTCATCATTCTTGCGCGGGGCGTCGTAGTCGGTCGCCATGGCCTCGTCACTCTTTCTGTCGACGGCTCTCGGGTGACCTTCGCAAGGCGGGAGTCGAGCCGTGCACGCGCACCGGCGTCGTGCCGACGATTCAGCGCCCCCGTCCCAGAAGGCACGCGCACAATAGCACCGCCAGGTGGCCCGTCAAGCCAAATCGCCCGACGAAGGAACACGATTCGCTTTCAGTGCGTCCGCCCCGAGGGTTTTCACGAGGGTATTCACACCTGCTTCACATGTGGCACACCGCTGCGCCTCCCACGGCTCGGCGCCTGCGGATGGCAGGCTGTGGAGCACAGTGGAGCATATAGTGCTGACACGGGATGAAGGAGGCCCCACCCATGGTCGAGCTCGAGCTGCTGGGTGCCAACGGTGACACGATTGTCATGACCGACGAGGACGGCGAGCGCTACAGCATCGTCGTCGACGACGCCCTCAGGGCCGCGGTGCGCCGTGACCGCGGAGCGATCCTGCCCCCGTCGGGGACGGTCGCAGGGGCGCCGGCGCCCCTGCGCCCCCGGCAGCTCCAGGCCTACATGCGCGCCGGCGCGACCGCCGCCGAGGTCGCGATCAGCACGGGTATGGACGTGGAGCACGTGCGCCGTTTCGAGGGGCCGGTACTCGCCGAGCGCCAGTGGGCCGTCTCGCAGGCCCAGTCCTGCCGGATCGGCTGGGAGAAGGACTCCCCCCTGCTCGGCGAGCTGGTGGTGGACCGGCTGGCCACACGCGGTGTCGACCCTTCCAGCCTGGAGTGGGACGCGCTGCGCGAGGGCCGCGACCCCTGGCTCATCATGGTGACCTTCGTGCAGTCCGCCGAGGAGAAGCAGGCGCGCTGGTCACTGGACCTGACGGCTCGCGCGGTTCACGCCCTGGACGATGAGGCGCGCTGGCTCACCGAGGCCGGAGCGGGGGCTAAGCGCCCGGCCGTCTTCGACCAGGACTCGAAGGCTCCTGGAGCCTCCGCCTCAGCGCCGTCGGCGCAGTCGGGGAACTCCCCCGCGGCTGCGGGCTCAGCTGCCAGCGGCGCGGTCTCGGCCGCCTCCGCCCCGGCTGCGGCCTCCGGCGAGTCCACCGGGCTGGCCGTCGAGATGCCCGCCGGGATGCTTCCGGTTCGGGAGTACGGTCGCCCCACCAGTGGCGCCATGTCGGCCGATGACACTGATGCGCTGCTGGCCGACCTGGCCTCCAGCCGGGGCCGGCGCGTCGAGATGGAGATGCCCCAGGACGACGAGCTGAGCGGCTTCGCGGGAGCGGGGAACGGCGACGAGGACGCCTTCACCGACCCTCACGGCATCGACTACACCAGCAGCCCCGAGAGCCCTGAGGTCCCCTCACCCCCGGCCCGGGGCATGGAGGGGCGCCGCGCCGAGGCCGGTGCCAGGGCCACCGATGAGTCCTTGGAGCAGGCCGAGGGCCTGAGCGCGCAGGTCTACTCGATGTCGGAGCGCAGGCGCCTGCACACCGGCAACCACCCGGCCGGCACCAGGCTGGTGACGGCCTCCAGCGCCCCCTCGGCGGCGCCGTCGGCTCCGAGCCCCGCGGTGGAGCGCATTCCCGTGGGACGTCGGGCACCGTTGGGGGCGGACAGTCCCACTGAGCCGGTGCCGGAGATCCCCATGCCCTCGCGCTCCGAGGTCCTGGCCAAGGCCTCTCCCGGCCCGTCGGCCGCCTCTGCGGCCGGTACGCAGGAGCCCCTGCCCGACATGCCCAGGACACCTCCGGCCAAGAAGAAGTCCCGCCGTCGCTCACGGCGCTCCGTGCCCTCCTGGGACGAGATCGTCTTCGGCGCCAGGCCCGAGTAGCCGGGACCGGGACCTCAGGCCTCGGTGATGAGCAGCGGCACCTCGGTCTCGGCCGGGGTGAAGGAGCCGTGGACGCCTGGCATGGCGATGGCAGACTCGGAGTGGACCCGGGGGTCCACGAGGACCCAGTTCTCGGCCATGGCCACGACGACGTCGCCGACGACGCCTCGTGCTCGCGCTCCGAGGGCGCCCAGGTGCTCGCCGGTCTGCTCCCTGGTCCCGATCCACATCGCCCGCTCCCCCAGAACGTGGCGGTAGCGCTGAGCCACCTCGGCGGCGAGGTCCGCGTCGCCGCAAGCGACATGCAGGTGCGTCAGCCTGGGCTCACCGGCCACGGCGACGACGTCGCGGACGAGCTCACGGTGGGCGCTCAGGTCGATGCGGTGGTCGGGATCGGTGTCGACCATGCCGTGGTCGGCGCTGAGGAGGATCCTGGTTCCGGCGGGGACGCGGCGGACCAGCTCGGCCATGGCGGCGTCGAGGCGCTCGAGCTGGGCCAGCCACTGCTCGCTGAGCCACCCGTGCTTGTGACCGGTCTTGTCCAGCTCGCCGACGTAGAGGTAGACCAGCGGGGTGCCGCGGCGCAGGGCGCCGGCGGCCAGACCCGGCCGGTCCTCCAGCCGGTCGGCTCCCAGGTGTGAGGCGCCTCGTAGGGCGGCCTCGGTCAGGCCGGAGCCGGCGAAGCGGGTCGGCCCGATGCTCACCGCGCTCCCAGCCGGAAGCCGTTCGAAGATCGTGGGCACGTCCTGCCAGGACCTGGGGCTGGGGACGTTGTCGCCCTTCCAGGTGATGAGGCTGAGGACCTGGTCGGGGCCGGGGACGGCGGAGGGGCCAAGAGCGGGCCCCAGGCGGGGGTTGAGCACCGAGTAGCCGACCATGCCGGTGGTGCCGGGCAAGGCGGAGGTGCCCAGCATGGTCAGGGCCGCAGCCGTCGTCGAGGGCCGGCAGGTGAGGATTCCTGCACCGGTGCCGACAGGTGCGGTCTCGCGCTGTGCCAGCCACCGACGCAAGGTGGGGGTGTGTCCACGACGCTGACGGAGCATCTCCAGGCCCAGCCCGTCCACGAGGACGACGACGGTTCCCGGACCACCGGATTGCCCGGGCTCACCGGCCGGCTCGATCCCCCAGCTGTGGGCGACCGCGCGGGCCCGGGCGTCGCAGACGACTGGCTCAGTGGATTCACCGGTGGGGCTGACGTCGATATTGCCGTCATGCCCGGTGTCAGCCAGGAACAGTCCGGCGCTGACAGCGCCGACCGCCAGGACGTAACGAAGCGCCGGATCCTGCGGGCAGTCCGGGACAGGAGCCGATGCGGGCTGCCCGCTGGCGCTCCGGGTTCCCATGACCGGCCCCGTCACAGGGTGGCGGCGCGAGCCGCCATCTGGGAGAGCCGGCCGGCGAAGGTCTCGGCACGGGCCAGGGCGGCAGCGCCCTCCACGCCCGCGGCCACGCGGATGACGACGTCGTCGGGAACGGACACGCCGGTCATGCCGTGGTCGGCCTGGCAGTCGGGGTCACCGCAGGTGGCCGGCTCCATGTCGATACGGCGCACCGAGCCCCAGGAGATCGCGATCGTCATCTCGGTGAGGGTTCCGCCGCCCTGGGCCGGGTCGACCACGCCACGGGTCAGGGCCATGGAGCGGATACGGCTGAGCGGAACGGCCTCGCTGGTGGCCAGGGCACCGGGGCTGCCGTCGTCACCGGGGGTGTCGTCAACGTGGACGATGATGAGGCGGCTGGGGGTCAGGGCCAGAACGGTCAGGTGACGGTGGACCGCCTCGGCGAAGGTGGTCTCGGCCTGGACCATGCCGGAGAGGATCTCCTCCTCGCCCACAGCCAGGCGGAGGGTGTCGAGCACCAGCTCGGGGTAGTAGCCGGCGAGCTCCACCTGCTGCACCAGGTCTGCGAAGGCCTCCTGCGACGCCTCGCGCGAGGTGGGACCGGCGGCCGAGCCGCGGCCTGAGTGGGTCGTCATGGTCGCCATTGTGCCATCGTCCGCCCCTTCGTCGTCGAGCGTCGGTATGCCCTTGCTCGAGGCGGGCCGATTGCTGCCGGCGGGTGCGTCTGACCTGTCACGCCCGGGTGTCGTGGTTTGTTTTCGGCCCGATTCCTCGGAGAATGCGCCCATGCCGAAGTCTGCCACCACCCGGACTCCTCCCCCGACCGACGGGGAGATCGTCGACCTCGATCTGTCCACGGAGATGCGCACCAGCTTCCTGGAGTACGCCTACTCCGTCATCTACGCGCGCGCCCTGCCCGACGCCCGCGACGGGCTCAAGCCGGTTCAGCGCCGCATCCTGTTCCAGATGGATCGCATGGGGCTGCGCCCGGATCGTCCGCACGTGAAGTCCTCCCGGGTCGTGGGCGATGTCATGGGTCGGCTCCACCCCCACGGGGACACCGCGATCTACGAGGCGCTGGTACGCCTGGCCCAGCCCTTCACGATGCGCCTGCCGCTCATCGACGGCCACGGAAACTTCGGCTCCCTGGACGACGGCCCGGCGGCCCCCCGTTACACCGAGGCTCGCCTGGCCGCCTCTGCCCTGGCGCTGACGGCGGACCTGGATGAGGACACGGTCGACTTCACCCCCAACTACGACTACACGCTCACCGAGCCCGAGGTGCTGCCGGCGGCCTTCCCGAACCTGCTGGTCAACGGTGCGGCGGGCATCGCAGTGGGCATGGCCACGAACATGCCGCCGCACAACCTCGTGGAGGTGGTGGCCGCCGCCCGGCACCTGCTGACTCACCCCGAGGCGAGCCTGGAGGAGATCATGGCCTTCGTGCCGGGGCCGGACCTGCCCGCCGGTGGCATGATCGTGGGTCTGGACGGGATCCGGGAGGCCTACCGCACGGGGCGGGGCAAGTTCCTCACGCGGGCCACCGCTCACGTGGAGTCCATCTCACCGCGCCGCAAGGGCATCGTGGTCACCGAGCTGCCCTACATGGTGGGACCGGAGAAGGTCATCGCCCGCGTCAAGGAGGCGGTGGGCTCCAAGAAGCTCCAGGGCATCACCGACGTCGCCGACCTCACCGACCGCAGGCACGGAACCCGCCTGGTCATCAGCGTCAAGAACGGTTACAACCCCGAGGCCGTCCTGGCCCAGCTCTACAAGCACACTCCGCTGGAGGACTCCTTCGGCATCAACAACGTCTCCCTCGTGGACGGTCAGCCCCACACCCTGGGGCTGCGCGAGCTGCTGGAGGTGTTCGTGCGTCACCGCCTCACGGTGGTCACCCGGCGCACCCGGTTCCGTCTGGGCAAGCGTCGCGAGCGCGCCCACCTGGTGGACGGCCTGCTCATCGCCATCCTCGACATCGACGAGGTCATCGCCGTCATCCGCTCCTCCGACGACGCCGCCACGGCGCGCACCCGGCTCATGCAGGTCTTCGACCTCACCGAGCCGCAGGCCGGCTACATCCTGGAGCTCCAGCTGCGCCGGCTCACGAAGTTCTCGGTCATCGAGCTGGAGAAGGAGCGCGACGAGCTCGCCCGGGAGATTGAGTCCCTCGAGGCGATCCTGGCCGACGACGCGCTACTGCGGCGCGTGGTCTCCCGGGAGCTGGCGGCCGTGGCCGAGCAGTTCGGCACCCCGCGGCGCACGGTACTGCTGGAGGCCTCCGGTGAGCGCGTGACGTCGTCGGCCGCCGTCGCCGCGACTGCGGACGACGCCTCCGCCTCAGGTGGGGGTGCGAAGCCGGCCGGTGCCCCCGCTCAGCCGATGACGCTCATGCCCAGCGCCTCCCCGGTGCCGCTGACCGTCCCCGACGCCCCGTGCCGGGTGATGCTGTCGGCCACCGGACTGGTGGCGCGCACCCCCGGCGCCGAGCCGGTGGCCCGCACCGGCGGGCGCCAGCCCCACGACGCCCTGACCTCCCAGGTGGCCACCACGGCGCGTGGGCGCATCGGCGCGGTCACCGACACCGGACGGCTCGTGCTGCTCGACGTCGTCTCCACCACGGAGGTGCCCCGCACCGAGGGGGCCCTGGGGCTGGCCGGTGCGACTCAGGTTCGCCAGCTGGTGGACATCGAGCCGGAGGAGAAGGTGGTGGGGCTGGTCCCGGTGGGGTCGGCCGACAACCCTCCCATCGTCCTGGCCACGGCTGAGGGCGTCATCAAGCGGGTCAAGCCCGGCGACGAGCCCAGGAACGCTGAGAGCTGGGAAGTCATCTCCCTGTCCGAGGGCGACCGGGTGGTCTTCGCGGGCACCGCCGCGGACACGGACTTCCTGGCCCTGGTGACCTCCGACGCCCAGCTGCTGCGGTTCCAGGCCGCCAAGGTGCGTCCGCAGGGCCGGGGTGCCGGTGGGATGGCGGGGATCTCGCTGCATGAGGGCGCCCGGGTTATCGCCGGTGCGGCGGTTCCTGAGGAGCTCCTGGCCGAGGCCGTCGTGGTGACGGTGGCGGGCTCCGAGGGCTCGCTTCCGGGCACCGGAGGAGGCAGTGTCAAGGTCACCCCGTTGGATCGTTACCCGGCGAAGGGACGGGCCACGGGCGGGGTCCGCTCTCACCGTTTCCTGCGCGGTGAGGACGAGCTGGTGGTGGCCTGGGTGGGGGTGGCCCCGCCGCGGGCGCTGCGCGAGGGCGGCAAACCGGTCGCGCTGCCGGAGCCCGACGAGCGGCGCGACGGCTCCGGCTCACCGCTGCCGGCCCCTATCATCGGAATCGGCTGACGGGGCTGTAGCAGCAGCATCCCGGAGATTCGCCCGCGAGCAGGGCGGCTGTGCCTAAAGTGGCGCATGGCTGATCAACCCTCCGCAGACCTGCTCATCAGGGATGCGCGCATCGTCCCTTTCCGGTCCCGCACCGAGTTGGGTGTGCTGCGCCGCAGGGATTCGCACCCTGGCGCCCTGGACGACCCACCGTCCCCGGGTGAGCCCGTGGATGTGCGCATCGAGGCAGGCCGGGTCGTCGAGGTCGGGCGGGGGCTGGGTGCTCCCGGGGTACGGGTCCTTCAGGCCGAGGGCTCCTTCCTCATTCCCGGTCTGTGGGACGCTCACGCCCACCTGGACATGGAGGCGGCGCGCTCGGCGCGCATTGACACGCTGGCCACCCGCAGCGCCGAGGAGGCCCTGGAGCTGGTGGCCCGGGCGCTGCGGGAGCTGCCGGCGGGTTCGCGGCCGGCCACGATCCAGGGATTCGGGCACCGTCTGTCCAACTGGCCCCGGGTGCCCACGGTCGCCGAGCTCGACGCCGTCACCGGGGAGACTCCCACGCTGCTCATCTCCGGGGACGTGCACTCCGGGTGGCTGAACTCGGCGACACTGCGTGTCTTCGGCCTGCCGGGGGCCAGCGTCCAGGACCCGGGGGCACCGATGAAGGAGGAGCCGTGGTTCGCCCTGCTGGACCGCCTCGATGAGGTGCCCGGGACGCGCGAGCTGCGGGAGTCCGGCTACCGGCAGGTCCTGGCCGACATGCTGTCCCGGGGCATCACCGGCGTGGTTGACATGAGCTGGTCGGAGGATCCCGATGACTGGCCGCGGCGCCTGCGGGTCATGGCGGACCAGGGCGTCCTTCCTGAGGTGCTGCCCCGTATCCGCATCGGGGTCTACCGCGACAAGCTGGAGCGGTGGATCGCCCGGGGCCTGCGCACTGGGACAGAGCTGGCAGGCTCACCCCGCTTGCCCGACGGCTCCCCGGTGCTGGTTCAGGGGCCGCTCAAGGTGATCGCCGACGGCTCGATGGGCTCGGGCAGCGCGCACACGTGCGAGCCCTATCCGGCCCAGCTGGGGGTTGACCACCCCCACGGCGTGGTCAACATCGACCGGGCCGAGCTCACCGACCTCATGGCCCACGCCTCCCGGCAGGGTTATGAGATGGCCGTCCACGCCATCGGGGACGCGGCGGTCGACGACGTCGCCGCGGCCTTCGCGCGCTCGGGTGCCGCCGGGCGCCTGGAGCACGCCCAGCTGCTGCCGGCCGACGCCCTCGATGAGCCAGACGGGGCGCTCAGGCGCCTCGTGGGCTGCGGCATCGAGCTGTCGGTTCAGCCGGCCCATCTCATTGACGACTGGGCGGCCGTGGGCCGGGTGTGGCCGGGGCTGGAGGGGCGCACCTACGCCTTCGCGGACATGGTGGCCGCCGGGGCCCTGCTCCAGCTGGGCTCGGACGCGCCGGTGGCGCCCCTGGACCCGTGGCTGGCCATGTCGGCGGCCGTGGGGCGCCGGACGCCGGATGGTTCGGTGTGGTCGCCGGATCAGCGGCTGACGGCGGAGGAGGCGCTGGCGGCCAGTGTCAACGGGGCCGGTCCGGTGGCGGTGGGCTCTCAGGCCTACCTGGTGCTCCTGGCCGAGGATCCCCTGCGCCTGGGGGCCGCGGAGCTGGCGGGTGTTCGCCCAGTGGCCACCGTGGTGGCCGGAGCTGTGGCCCACCTGCGAGGGTGAATCGCCAGGTGGTGAAGGCCCCGCTCAGACGTCGAGGGCGTAGAGGATGGTGCCACGGGTGGGCACGTAGCCCAGGGACTCGTACAGGTCTACGGCACCACTGGGGTTGTCGGTGTCGACGCCGGCGGCGGCGTACTCCATGCCGTCGGCGGCGTAGGCGCGCATGGCGGCCACCAGCAGCGCGGGCCCGATCCGGCGGTGGCGGTAGTCGCTGAGGACCCCGAGCACGTCGGTGTAGCCCTCCCGCCAGCCCAGTGCCTGCCAGTCCTGCTCGTAGCGGCCCGAACGCAGGTAGCCGGCGACGCGGGCCCGGTCCCCGGAGCGGTCCATGGCCACAAAGCTCCACTGGGGGGCGAAATAGGCACTGCCTGCGGTCCAGTCCTCGGGGGTGACGTTCTCCGCCTTCCAGGTCTCGGCCATGGCCTGGTTGTAGGCCCGGCGGACGTCGTCGTCGATCTCGGGGGTCCACGGGTCGATGGTGATGAAGCCGTCCAGGTCCACCTCGGGGATCTCGTCGCCGAGGAAACGGCGCACCTCCCGGTACCAGCGCGTCGGTTCAAAACCCATGTCCGCCAGGTGCCCCTGCATGCGCTTGTCATCCTCCATGACAGTGGTGACCACGTGGGCTGGGACCTGGGTCGAGCCCTTGCCCGGCACGGAGCCGGCTCGTTCGGCACCCACGAGGTGGCGGGCCCGCTCGGCCTGCCAGTGCAGGAGGGCACGACCGATGCCGCGTTTGCGTACGGCCGGGTCCACGGTGCCGGTCATGGAGGCGTAGATCTCCCCGGCTGGGCGCAGGCGCACCAGGCCGAAGGCGCGCATGACGCCGTCAGCATCGCGCCCGGCGACACCGGAGTAGGTGGGGTCGAGGAAGTACTCGGCCGTCTCCTGCTCACTGGTGCGGTAGGGCGGGTTGTCGACGTCCTCGGCCCGAGCGATGAGCGCGGCCAGCTCGTGGTTGTCCTCCGGGCCCAGCGGCCGCCAGGACAGCTCCCGCGACAGGGACGAACGGGGACCCGGGCGCAGGATGGGCCACGGTGAGGACCCCGCCCGGCGGATACCGTAACCGGGTGCCATGAGTGCACCTCCCTCATGAGGATGAAGAAAGACGATCAGTCAGTAAGCAGCGCGCCTCGACCTGCGGCGGACCGTGACACGAAGGTTACTGGACCCTACCTGAAGGAGTGGCCGAGACCTGACGCGAGGATCAGGCGTCGATGCGCTCGCGATCAACATCACGGGCGCCTTCGACGATGAAGTCGCGGCGGGGCTCAACCGATGAGCCCATGAGGAGCTCGAACACGGACTCGGCCTCCATGATCTGGGCCTCATCCCCCAGGGTAATGCGCCGCAGGGTGCGATGTTGGGGCTCCATGGTGGTCTCGGCGAGCTGGTGGGCGTCCATCTCCCCCAGGCCCTTGTAGCGCTGGGGCTCCTTGAAGCTGCGGCCCGCGCGCTCCAGGCGGCGCAGGGTGGCGACGAGCTCCTCATCGGAGTAGGTGTAGATGATCTCCTTCTTGCGCCGCCCCGAGCCGGAGACCTCGATGCGGTGCAGGGGCGGGACGGCGGCGAAGACCCGGCCCGCCTCGATCATGGGGCGCATGTAGCGGAAGAAGAGGGTCAGCAGGAGGGTGCGGATGTGGGCGCCGTCGACGTCGGCGTCGGTCATGAGGATGACCTTGCCGTAGCGGGCGGCCTCCAGGTCGAAGGTGCGTCCGCTGCCGGCGCCGACCACCTGGATGATGGCCGAGCACTCGACGTTGCGCAGCATGTCGGCCTGGGAGGCCTTCTGCACGTTGAGAATCTTGCCGCGGATCGGCAGGAGCGCCTGGAACTCGGAGTTGCGCGCGTTCTTGGCGGTTCCCAGGGCGGAGTCGCCCTCGACGATGAACAGCTCGGAGGCGGCGACGTCGTCGCTGCGGCAGTCGGCGAGCTTGGCCGGCAGGGAGGAGGTCTCCAGGGCCGTCTTGCGGCGGGTGATCTCCTTGTGCAGGCGCGCTGAGACGCGGGCGCGCATCTCGCCGACGATCTTCTCCTCCAGGGCGCGCGCCTGGGCCTTGAGGTCCCGCTTGGAGGAGGTCAGCAGGGCGGTGAGCTCGCGCTCAACCACCTTGGAGACGATCTGGCGCACGGGCCCGGTGCCCAGAACCTCCTTGGTCTGCCCCTCGAACTGGGGCTCGGGCACGCGCACGGTGATGACGGCGGTCAGGCCCGCCATGATGTCGTCCTTCTCGACGCGCCCGTCCTTGGCGGTGAGCTTCAGGGCCCGGGAGTCGGCCTCGATGCGCTTGCGCAGCACCCTGGTGAGGGCCTGCTCGAATCCGGTCAGGTGGGTGCCGCCCATGGGGGTGGCGATGATGTTGACGAAGGAACGCTCCGTGGTGTCGTAGCCGATCCCCCATCGCAGGGCGACGTCGACCATGCAGGTGCGCTCGACCTCAACGGGCCGCAGGTGCCCGCTGGCGCGGTCGAGCTGCTGAACGGTCTCGGTGTAGGTGCCCTCACCGGTGAGGCGGAAGGTGTCGGTGACTGAGCCGTCGGAGGCCAGGAAGTCGACGAAGTCGGCGGTGCCGCCCAGGGCCTGGAAGACCTCGACGTCGTCGTCATCACCGGTGTCGAACAGGTCGCCGCGGTTCTCGGTGGCGTTCTTGGCGGCCGCCCGCAGGGTGACCTCGTGGACGGCGTCGTCGGTCTCGCCGGCGTCGGCGGCCGGCGTGGTGGAGGCGGCGATGGCCTCGGCCTTGGGGCGCTTGTCCTCCAGGCGCAGGGTGAGGCCCGGGACGAGGAAGCTGGTCTGGCGCAGTCGGGCGCGCAGGGCGGCGGCGTCGTACTCGGTGGGCTTGGGGAAGATCTGGGGGTCGGCCCAGTAGCGGACCCGGGTGCCGGTCACGCCGCGGCGCACCTTGCCGATGACGCGCAGCTCGGAGGCCTTCGTGAATCCGGTGAAGGGTGAGGAGGGGCTGCGCCCGGCGGTGTCGTCGAAGATGCCGGGCTCGCCGCGGTGGAAGCTCATGGCGTAGGTCTTGCCGCCGCGGTCGACCTCGACGTCCATGCGTTCGGCCAGGGCGTTGACGACGGACGCCCCCACGCCGTGCAGGCCGCCGGCGGCGCCGTAGGAGCCTCCGCCGAACTTCCCGCCGGCGTGCAGCTTGGTGTAGACGAGCTCGACGCCGGTCAGGCCGGAGGAGGGCTCAATGTCCACGGGCACGCCGCGCCCGTTGTC
The DNA here is from genome assembly GCF_001812965.1 of Actinomyces sp. HMSC075C01. Lineage (NCBI taxonomy): Bacteria > Bacillati > Actinomycetota > Actinomycetes > Actinomycetales > Actinomycetaceae > Actinomyces > Actinomyces sp. HMSC075C01. The sequence continues at coordinate 12,277 of NZ_KV810952.1, read as the reverse complement.
ACGCACCTCGATGGATCCGTCGTTGTGGACGGTCACCGAGATGTCGTCGCCGTGCCCTTCGAGGGCCTCATCGACGGCGTTGTCGACGATCTCCCACACGCAGTGCATGAGACCGCGCTGGTCGGTGGAGCCGATGTACATTCCCGGGCGCTTGCGCACGGCCTCGAGCCCCTCCAGGACGGAGAGGTGGCGGGCGGAGTAGTCGCCCCGGCTGGTCTTGTTCTCAGATGAGGGCACGCTGGGAATCTAGCCGATCAGTGCCACCGGTGCCTTGTGCCCCGCCGCGGTGCGCGTGTGGCGTCATACGTCATGCAGCTACCGAGGCCGTTGGGCCCCTACGTCAGCGGGAGGGCTGGGCTCACCCGCGCGCTGCCGATCCCGCGGTCGGCCTTGCCCAGGCGGAAGCGCACCCGTCTCTTGAGCACGGTGCCGGAGACGGCCCGCCCGTCCACCAGCCCCTCGGCGGGTAAGAGCGTGAAGGTCCATCGCTCGGCGTAGTCGGAGTCGGGGACGAGCCCTGGCGGGCACTGCAGGAGGCGGGCTCCCCAGATTTGACGGGTCATGAGGGTGCGGGTGTCGACGCCGTCGACCTCGAAGAGCTCCGCGGCGGCGATGATGTCCTCATGGCTTCCCGCCGAGATCCCGTACTGGCCGACGACGCCGGCGACCACCATCCAGCCGTCCTTGGCCAGCGTGCTCCCGGCAGTGCCGGTGGCCCCGGCGAGGTCGATCCCCTCCCCCAGGGCCGGGTCGACGAAGTCCTTGGCCAGATCGGGCTGCTGACCGCGGCGGATGTTCAGGTCCATGGTCCCGCGGGTGTCGAGTCGGTTGCTGGCCGGGATCGCCAGGAGCCCGTAGTCGACGTCGTTGGAGAAGCGGAAAGGGGCGAAGTGCTCCCTTAAGCGGGCCACTGCGCGCTCGGCCCGCGCCCAGCGGGCACCGGCACCGCCTCCGTCTCCTGCGCCCTCGTCCAGGCACTCGGCGACGACCTCGGCGGGCGGCCGCAGCCCTACGGCCTCCAGCCTCTGACGAAGGGCCGCGTTGGTCGCCCAGCCCGAGCGCTCCAGGCGCGCGATCTCACGGTCGCGGAACTCCTGCACCACCGACATCCCGACTGCTCCCTCCCGAGTCCTGCACTGTGACAGCTCACCACGGCCACCCTCCAGCATTCACCCGCCCGGTCAGTTCTGTGGTGACGTGCGCCGTGGGCGAAAGCGCGTGCGCCTCAGGCGGAAACGGCCGCCTCGGGCGGGTGGAAGCGTCCGCGTCATGATGCAATGCAGTCCATGAGCACAACCGGAACCTCAACCGCCACACAGGCGGTGACCACCCTGGACGAGCAGACCGCTCCTGCCGCCGACTCCGCCGAGCGCCCGCTGACCACAGCCGACCGCTGCGACGTCTGCGACGCGCAGGCCTACGTCCGAGTCGTCATGCTGACCGGCGAGCTCTTCTTCTGCGGCCACCACGCCCGCAAGCACGCAGACAAGCTCAAGGAGGTCGCCCTGCTGTTCCAGGACGAGACCGCGAGCCTGACCGCCGGCAGCTGACGGCGCCGGTCGACCCAGCCGACGTGGACTTCTTCACTGAAGTCGGCACTGCGGTTCACTGAGTATCACAGTCTTTTTCTACCGGATGCCGCATATCCTCATTCCTGAGGCCCTGCTCCTGTTCCCACCCCGAGTCCCCCGGCACAGAGCCTTGCGCTGAATGAAGCAACCTGCCCCCATCCAGGCTCGACGAAGCCGCGTGACCCCTTAAGGAACTGTCTGTGAAACGCTCTCTCCGCGTCATGACCGCCTCTGCCCTGCTCGTCTTCTGCGGCGCGTTAACGCTTTCAGGATGCTCCGGATCCACCGGCTCCGGCGCCACCTCCCCAGCCAACACCGCCCCGGCGGACGCGAAGGCCACCGGACCCGTCGTCATCGTCGACCTGCGTTCGGCTGAGGAGTTCAAGAAGGGGCACCTGGAGGGGGCCGTTAACTACGACTTCTCCTCGGGTGATTTCTCCAGCCAGATCTCAGGCCTGGACCGCAGCTCCCAGTACCAGCTCTACGGCTCCGCCGACCAACCCAAGATGGCCAGTGCCGTCATGCGCAACGCCGGTTTCTCCGGAGTCACCGAGCTGGGAACCCTCGACGCCGCCAAGAAGACCACCGGGGCCAAGGTCGTCACCGACTGAGGCCCCTCCGCTCAGTCCCCGGCGGTGGCATCCAGCATATTCTTCATCGCCTCAGTGAAGTAAGGGCCTCGGTTGATGCCGCCAAGGGGCCGCCACAGGGAGGTCACCGACCTCACGTAGCCGAGCCCGGTGGACTCGTTGTAGCGGTAGAGCCAGGGTCCTCCCGAGCCGCCGAAGCCGAAGTCGCAGCCCTCGACCCGAACCTTGCCCTCCGACTCCTGCGCGGTTCGGACACAGGAGTGGATGGTGCCGCGACCGTCCGGGTTGGTCTTGTTGGTCGGGTATCCGAAGATCGTTGCCTGGAAAACGTAGCTGCCTCCCCAGGCCAGCCCGTAGCCACCCACGACATCGGCAACAGGTTTGTTCGCATCTCCGCCGTTGTTGAGCGTCACGTAGGCGACGTCGCTGCTGTAGTCAGTCTGATCGGCCCGCCAGCTGTTGAAGGTGCGTATAGACCGGGCCGTCCATACGCCCACCGGATCCGGGTCTGCCTGGGTGCGGTCGTAGTCCGGAACGAACACCGCATCCTTCACCCACCCTTTTTCAGTACTGTAGACGCAGTGGGCCGCCGTAATGACCACGCTCTTGGACGGAGTATTGAGAACTGAGGCGCTGCAGTAGGCATTGTCAGAGGCATAGCCGTTGAAGAACAGCTTCCCCTTGGCCCTGGCGGGCAGGATCGTTCCCCCATCAGCAACCGGAGCAACGGGCTCGGTCATTCCAGCCGGATCAGTCGAGCTGGAGCTGTCCCCGTCGCCCCCTGCGGCGACCGGCCGCTCCTGGGTGGGGTCATCGGCCATACCCGTGTCCAGGGGCTGGGCGGCAGCCATGCGCTCGTGCGTCCAGTAGCTCAGAACGTTCTGGTCAGCCGCATGATTCACCTCGGCCGCCGGCCGCTCCTCGGGAATCGGCTCGGCGCTCCTACCGAAGCTGGTGGGCGCGGTCACCGCCGTCGAAGAGTCTTCTACTCCCCCGCCCTGTCCCGGCTCAGCATCAGCAGTTGATGCGGCAACCAGGGACAGTGGAATCATTCCCGCCATCATTAGCACGAATGCTGCACCAGCACTCATTGTTCTGCGAAAACGAGCACTTCTCTTCATTGAACGCTCCCGATATGACGTGGTTGTCACCCATTTTCCAGTAACAGCAACCTACCACCATTCTTACCGGTCGGTCAGCCAGTGAGCTCAATCACAAGGAAGCAGATAACGGCGTCGGCCCCGGAACCACATGGGTTCCGGGGCCGACGCCGTTGACACGCGGGAGTCGGTAGGGCTCCTTCGTCAGGGTCCGTCCGCTCAGTCCAGGTAGTCGCGCAGGACCTGGCTGCGCGAGGGGTGGCGCAGCTTGGACATGGTCTTGGACTCGATCTGGCGGATGCGCTCCCGGGTGACCCCGTAGACCTTGCCGATCTCATCGAGGGTCTTGGGCTGGCCGTCGGTCAGACCGAAGCGCATGGAGACCACGCCGGCCTCGCGCTCCGAGAGAGTGTCCAGCACGGCGTGGAGCTGCTCCTGCAGGAGGGTGAAGCTGACCGCGTCGGCCGGGACCACGGCCTCGGAGTCCTCAATGAGGTCACCGAACTCGGAGTCCCCGTCCTCACCCAGGGGGGTGTGCAGGGAGATCGGCTCGCGCCCGTACTTCTGGACCTCGACGACCTTCTCCGGGGTCATGTCCAGCTCGACGGCCAGCTCCTCCGGGGTGGGCTCACGTCCCAGGTCCTGGAGCATCTGGCGCTGCACGCGGGCGAGCTTGTTGATGACCTCGACCATGTGCACCGGGATACGGATGGTGCGGGCCTGGTCCGCCATCGCGCGGGTGATGGCCTGGCGGATCCACCAGGTGGCGTAGGTGGAGAACTTGAAGCCCTTGGTGTAGTCGAACTTCTCCACAGCTCGGATGAGGCCCAGGTTGCCCTCCTGGATGAGGTCCAGGAAGAGCATGCCGCGCCCCGTGTAGCGCTTGGCCAGGGAGACCACCAGTCGCAGGTTGGCCTCCAGCAGGTGGTTCTTGGCCCTCTGACCGTCCTGGGCCACCCAGTGCAGCTCGCGGCGCAGCTTGGCCGGTAGGTCGTTACCCTCCTCAGCCAGGCGGTGCTCGGCGTAGAGGCCGGCCTCGATGCGCTTGGCGAGCTCGACCTCCTGCTCGGCGTTCAGCAGCGCGACCTTACCGATCTGCTTGAGGTAGTCCTTGACCGGGTCCGCGGTGGCGCCGGCGGTGACGACCCGCTGGGCGGGCTCGTCACCCTCATCGGAGTCGGAGACGGTGAAGGAGCCGTCCTTGTCCTGGGACTTGCCGCGCTTACCGGACTTCTTGGAGGCGGCCTTCTCCGCCTCCTCCCGGCGCATGCGCTCGAGCTCGCCGGTCAGGGCCGCGATGGAGGGCTGCATCTTGATGCCCTTGATGACCCAGCCGCGGAAGATGTAGCCGTTCTGAGCGAGGTAGTCACGCGCCACCATCGGGGCGGAGTCACCCACGACGAACCGGGGAACCGGGCCGTGTCCGTAGGGGGCCAGCGTGATGGGCTCCTCCAGGGTGCCGTGACCGGCGATCTCCAGGTTCTCCACGACCGTGCGCGAGCGCACGAAGAGAGTCGCCCCCGGCGCCAGGCGGACCCCCTTGAGAGAGGCGGGGTTGTTGAAGGGGCTGCGCTTGGAGCCGTCGCCGTTCTCCTCCAGGCTCACATCCAGGTAGTAGTCGCGCAGCTCGGGGGCCGGACCGTCATCCTCCTGGGCGGTCTGCGCCTCGGAGTCGTCATCCTGGTCCTCGTCCTCGTCAGAGGAGTCCCCGTTGTCGTCCTCGTCAGAGCCGTCGTCAGAGCCGTCGTAGTCCTCGTCGTCATAGCCGGCGTCGCCGTCTCCTTCGTCGTCGAGGTCGAAGTCCTCGTCGTCGAGCGGGGTCTCGTCGACGTCGTCAGTGAGCTCGGTGCTGGAGCGCGTCACTGTGGAAGAAGCCACGGAGTTCCTTTCGCGTGGGCGGGCGGACAGCCGGTGACGGGGTATGGGAACCCGACCCGGCACAGTAGACAACCCCCGAATTGTAGCGTTTATTCCTCAGGATCTCCGCACAGATGACTTAGTATGACCTCACCTTGTTCGCACTCGCGTCGTGCCGCAGCAAACCCGCCACCGGGGGAGTCACCACCCCTCCTGACGTCTGAGCTGGGACTACTCTGGCGGTCATGAGTGCGTTGCCTGCGGCCCTGGGCCGTGTCCGTCCCGCCGTCGAGCACCGCCTGACTCAGGTCCTGGAGGACTGCCACCGGCGCTGGGAGGACCTGGGCCAGGCCACCCCGGAGCTGCTCGAGGCCGCCGGGAGCGTCCTGAGTGGGGGCAAGCGCATGCGGGCCGTCCTGGGGGCCGTCGGCTGCGCGATCCTGAGCACCCCGGAGCAGCGAGCCGAGTACCTGACCGGTTCCGACGCCGTCCACCTGGGTGCGGCCCTGGAGCTCTACCAGGCCAGTGCCCTGGTCCACGACGACCTCATGGACGGTGCCAACACTCGGCGGGGCCAGCCCGCGGCGCACCGCGTCTTCGCTCGAGACCACGAGGCCCGGGGCTGGCTGGGACGCCCGCAGACCTTCGGGGCCAATGGCGCCATCCTGCTCGGTGACCTCCTGCTGTCGCTGGCTGGAGAGCAGATGAGCGCGCTGGCGCCGTCGCGCGCCTCCAGTAAGACCAGAAGCAGCGCGGTGCAGCATGCCCGGTCCGCCTTCGACGCCATGACCACGGAGGTGGCCCTGGGGCAGTTCCTCGACGTGCGCAGTGAGAACCTGCCCCTTCCCTGGGACCGGGAGCCGGGTGCCGCAGCCAGGCTCATGCAGGGCGACGCCCTGTCGGTCGTGCGGCATAAGTCGGCCCGCTACTCGGTGCGTCACCCGCTGCTCATTGGCGCCCTCCTGGCCGGCCTGGACCCGAGCGGGACCACCGCCGAGCACCTGGCCGCCTTCGGCGAGGACGTCGGTATCGCCTTCCAGCTGCGCGACGACGAGCTGGGGGTCTTCGGCTCACCGCAGACCACCGGCAAGCCGGCCGGAGACGATCTGCGCGAGGGCAAGCGCACAGTGCTGCTGGCCCTGACCTGGGGGCGCTGCGACGAGGCTGGCCGGCACCTGCTCGGCAGCGTCCTGGCCAACCCCGAGGCCACGGAAGAGCAGATCAGCGAGGTCACCGCTCTCATCGAGGACTGCGGCGCGCGCGCCGCCCACGAGGAGATCATTGCCGCGCACCGCGACGCCGGGAACCGGGCGCTGGAACGACTCGGGACCGAGGGCGTGGTGAGCACCGCATCCCTGGAGGACCTGGCGGTGCTGGCGGACCTGCTGACACACCGAGTCTCCTGATCCGGTGCAGGAAACAGGGCACCCCGCCAGGCGGGCAGTACTACCCGCCTGATCCGGCCGGCGGCTGTCACCACCCGACCGGCATCGTAGAATCGCGGGGTGGTGACAGATCCCCTCATTGGTCGGTTGGTCGACTCTCGCTACGAGATCGTCGACCGCCTAGCGCGTGGTGGGATGGCCACCGTCTACCGCGCTCATGACCGTCGCCTGGACCGGACCGTGGCGCTCAAGCTCATGCACGCCCACCTGGCCGACTCCCCCGACTTCGTCTCACGCTTCCGCCGTGAGGCGAGGGCCGCGGCACGCCTGTCCAACCCGGGCGTGGTGGCCGTCTTCGACCAGGGCAGCCTCGACGGGGTCGCCTACCTCGTCATGGAGTACGTCGAGGGGCCCACGCTACGTGACCTCATTGCGGCAGGACCACTGTCGGTCAAGGAGGCCCTGGGCCTGGTGGCCCAGCTGCTGCGCCCGCTCGGCGCGGCCCATCGGGCCGGCCTGGTCCACCGCGACATCAAACCGGAGAACGTCCTGCTGCCCTCGGACGGCTCGGTGGCCAAGGTGGCCGACTTCGGCCTGGCCCGGGCGGTCACGGAGGTGACGCAGACGACGACGGGCAACGTGCTGGGCACGGTCGCCTACCTGGCGCCCGAGCTCATCACCTCCGGGGAGTCGACCTCTCGCGCCGACGTCTTCTCTGCAGGGGTGGTTCTCTACGAGCTCCTCACCGGCCAGCAGCCCTTCACCGCGGACTCCCCCATTCAGATCGCCTTCCGCAACGTCCACGAGGACGTTCCCCTGCCCTCCAAGCTGGTGCCCGACATGCCGGCCGACGTCGACGAGCTCGTGGCCACCATGACGCGCCGTGAGCCGCAGGAGCGCCCGGCCGACGCCGACGAGGCGCTGGCACTGCTGCGCAACGTCGTCGACGAGCTCACCGAGTCCGAGCTCTCCGTGCGCCGCGGGGGCGGGACCGGCTCCATCCGCACCCAGCAGGTCATGACGGCCAATGCTCAGGCCGCCCGCTCAGCCATCGACAACGAGCCCCAGGACGACGCCGACGACTCCTCCGCCGAGGACGCCTCGCCGCACGCCGGGATGCGCACCGTCTCCCTTCCCATCGGTTCCATCGGCCCGGACTCCAAGGGGAGAACACGTGCGCTCTCCCGCAAGGCCCTGGCGGCCGACGCCCAGAAGACCACTGCCGTCCCCGCCCCGAAGAAGGGCACCGGCAACTTCATCCGCCGTCGTGCGGTCATCATCGGACTGCTGGCCGTGGCCGGAACCGGGGCGAGCGCCACCTGGTACCTGACGGCCGGTCCCGGCAGAAGAGTTCCCGTACCCAACATCGTCGGCATGTCTGAGGACCAGGCGCAGCTCGCCCTGGAGAAGCAGGGGCTCAACTGGGGCACGCCCGAGCGCGCCTACTCCGACACGGTCCCGGCCGGCAGCATCGTCTCCTGCCAGCCGAAGGCGGGTCAGAAGGTGGGGCTCGGCCAGGCCGTCACCGCCACCGTCTCCCGAGGCGTGGAGACCAAGACCGTTCCCGACGTCGTCGGGAAGACCAAGGACCAGGCCACAGCCGCGATCACAGCGGCCGGCCTGACCCTGGGGGACGTCACCGAGGAGTACTCCGCCAGCGTGGAGTCGGGCAAGGTCATCTCCTGCGACCCCAAGGCCGGCAAGGTCATCAAGCACACCGAGAAGGTCTCGCTCGTGGTCTCCAAGGGCAAGGAGCCGGCCACGATCCCCGACGTGACCGGTATGAGCGAGGACGAGGCCAAGAAGGTCCTGGAGGACGCCGGGCTGAAGAAGGGCAAGGTCAGCAAGGGCTACTCCGACTCCGTGGCCAAGGGGAACGTCATCTCCTCCTCCCCCATCGCCGGGGCCTCGGGCTACTACAAGGGCGACTCGGTGGACCTGACCGTCTCCAAGGGGCCGGAGAAGGTGACGGTCCCCGACGTGACCGGCAAGAGCCAGGACGAGGCCAAGAAGGCCCTGGAGGACGCCGGGCTCAAGGTGGAGGTCAACAAGCGCCTGGGTGGCCCCTTCGGGACGGTGCGCTCCACCGACCCCGCACCGGGCTCCAGCGTCAAGCCGGACTCCAAGGTCACCATCAACATCTTCTGACGAATGTGGCCCGGTTCCGTTTCAGCGGACCGGGCCACGCTTCACCTGCTCTGCAGGCGGGCGCTCAGTGGGTGTTCTCAGCCCTTGAGCATCTCGGCGATCTCGAAGGCGACTTCGAGTGACTGCTGGTGGTTGAGGCGCGGGTCGACGAGGGTCTCGTAGTGCTCGGCCAGGCCGGCCTCGTCGATGTGCTCGCCGCCGCCGAGGACCTCGGTGACGTCGTCGCCGGTGAGCTCGACGTGGATGCCGCCCGGGGCAGTGCCCAGGGAGCGGTGCACCTCGAAGAAGCCACGGATCTCGTCGAGGATCGTCTCGAAGCGGCGGGTCTTGTAGCCGTTGTCGGAGGTGATGGTGTTGCCGTGCATGGGGTCGGTGATCCAGGTGACGGGGCGACCGTCGGCGCGCACCGCCTCCACCAGCGGCGGCAGGGCCTCACGGATGCGGTCGGCGCCCATGCGGGTGATGAGGGACAGGCGCCCGGGGAGGCCCTCGGGGTTGAGACGGTCCATGAGCCGGGCGATGTCGTCGGGGGACGTGGTGGGGCCGACCTTGACGCCCACGGGGTTGTGGACGCCGGCGAGGATGGCGACGTGGGCGCCGTCGGCCTCGCGGGTACGCTCCCCCACCCAGAGCATGTGCGCGGAGGTGTCGTAGAGGCGCCCGGAGCGGGAGTCCTCGCGGATCATGGCGTCCTCGTACTCCAGGAGGAGGGCTTCGTGGGCGGCGTAGAAGTCGACCTGGCGCAGGGCGTCGAAGTCGACACCGGCGGCCTCCATGAAGCGCATGGCCCGGTCGATCTCCTCGGCAAAGGACTCGAAGCGCTTGTAGGCGGGGTTGGCGGTGAAGCCTCGGTTCCAGGAGTGGACCTCGCGCAGGTCCGCGTAGCCGCCCATCGTGAAGGCGCGGATGAGGTTGAGGGTGGTGCCCGAGCGCAGGTAGGCGTCCAGCATGCGGGTGGGGTCGGGGATGCGGGCCTCGGGAGTGAACTCGTGGCCGTTGACGGAGTCGCCGCGGAAGGCGGGCAGAGTGACCTCGCCGCGGGTCTCGGTGTCCGAGCTGCGGGGCTTGGCGTACTGGCCGGCCATGCGGCCGATCTTGACCACGGGCGTGGAGGCGCCGTAGGTGAGGACCGCGGCCATCTGGAGGATGGTCTGGACCTTGAGGCGGATGTTGTCGGCCGTGTTGTGGGTGAAGGACTCGGCGCAGTCGCCGCCCATGAGGACGAAGGCGTCCCCGGTGCTGGCCTGGGCGATGAGGCCTCGCAGGGAGTCGACCTCTCCGGCGAAGACGAGCGGGGGCCGGCGGCGCAGGTCCGTCACCACGTCGGCCAGCGCCGCCTCATCGGGGTAGGCGGGCTGCTGGAGGGCGGGCAGGTGGCGCCATGCGGGGGCCTGGGCGTCCGTGCGGGCGGCGGAGAGCTCGTTCATCACGCCTGTCAGCATAAGCCAGTCGGGAGATTGCCCGGGATCGGCGCCGCATCGCGAAACACGGGGGGTTGGGAGACGAATTCTGTCACTGTGGGCGACTTTTAGGGCTGCAGCAGAGCCCGCACGGGCTGATTGCAACGCCCTGACCTGCACGGATGCGAAGGCTGCCGTGCCGGAAGCGCCGCAGGCCGGTCGAATAGTCGCCAAACGTGACACAGACGGGTACAGAAGAGCGGCCGGCGCCGTCACAAGGACGGCACCGGCCGCGGCAGGATGCGGGCTCAGCCTCAGTGCTCGGGAGCTGCCTCGGCGGGCTCGACCTTCTGGCCCAGCTCGGCCATGAGCTCGGTGAACCAGCCCTGGGTGATGTCGAAGGGCTTGGCGCCGGCGATGCGCGGGAAGGCGATCGCGGTGAGCTCGTCGTTGTTCTCCTCGTCCTGGCCGATGACGCCGGACTCGCCGCGCAGGGCGCAGTCGACGGCCAGGTCGCACATCTTCTTGATGAGGGCGAGGTCCTCGGCGTTGGCGTGCGCGGCACGCGAGTAGTAGCCGGACTTCTGGACCATGACCTTCTCAGCGCCGATGAGCTCGGCGAACTGCTTGGCGAACCACTGGCCGGGGTTGATGGTGTCGAGCTTGACGTGGCCGAAGGGGTCGCGCTGGACCTCCTGGCCGGCGGCCTCCATCTCCGCGATGATCTCAGGGACGCCGGCACCCTCGGACAGGAAGATGTTGACGTTGCCCTGCTCATCCATGATGGCCTTGAGGCGCTCGGCCTCGGCGGCGATGTCGAGCTTCACCTCGGGGAGGAAGACGGCGTGGACGTCCCAGCGCTCCTTGGTCAGGCCGAGGGAGGGGGCCCACTGCTTGGTCTGGAGCAGGTCGTGGTAGCGGCGGGCGGTCTCTGCGGTGAGGTAGCCGCAGTTACGGCCCATGCACTCGTGGACGATAAGCATACGGGGGTTGGAGCGATGCTCACCGATGACGTTGAAGGCGAAGCCGGCGCCCTCATCGGCCGCGGTCCAGGCGCCCAGGGACTGGCGGATCGGAACCACGTCGTTGTCGATGGTCTTGGGCAGGCCGACGACCGTGAGCTCGTAGTCGTTCTCGTGGAGGTAGGCAGCCAGGTCAGCGGCGGTGGTGTTGGTGTCGTCGCCACCGATGGTGTGCAAGACGTCGACGCCATCCTTGCGCAGCTGCTCGGCGGCGAACTCCAGGGGGTTGACGCCCTCCTTCACCAGGCCGCGCTCGACGAGGTTCTTGGCGTTGGTGAGCTTGACGCGGGAGTTGCCGATCGGGGACCCGCCGAAGTCACGCAGGATGCCGGCGTTCTTGCGGCCCTCGTCGTCGATGACGATGTAGTTGCCGGTGAGCAGGCCGTGGTAGCCGTACTGGTAGGCGATGATCTCGACCTCGGGAGCGACCTGCGTGTAGCGCTCGATGAGGTCGCCGACGGCGGCGGACAGACAGGGGGCGAAACCGCCAGCGGTGAGCAGGGCGACGCGACGAATCGACATCGGGAACCTTTCCTTGGATGCGAGGAGTGACGGGACCATCCTAACGGTACGCCCCGGTGTGCCCGCCAGGCCCTTCGGGCCCGAGGTCGGGGTCGGACTCTGGGGGTGTGCCGCCCTCAGGCTCGGCGAGAATCCGCTCGTCAACGAGCTGTACTGCCAGTTCTGGCGCCACACGCATCAGGATGCCGAATTGATCCCAGACAGATTCTCCGTACAACCAAGAACAAGCGAGCGCGGAACGAGCTAGACCGAGCCACTGCCCGCGAATTGTGGATTCTGAATCCACGAGATCGGAGACATCTGCGCACGCCTTTGCGAGTGTGGCGTAGCAGCCAGCGACATCCCGACGCTCTGCAACCCCTCTGACCCAGCGAAGTTCAGCACGCATCGCCTCGACAGCGTCATCAGAAGAGCCTTTGCGCACGAGATCCTTAATTACTGGGGATAGGGCACGACTTCGAGAAATCGGATCATTCATGACCGAAACAATCTTCAGGGCTCCATCAATGGCACCTGCCTGGGCCAGCGCCTCTGCCACCCCAGCCAGAACCCGCGCACGCTCCTGAGACGCCTCGATCCGCTCAGCCATGGCGAGGGCCTTGTCGGCATGGCCCGCCCGGGCCAGCGCCTCTGCCACCCTGGCCAGAGCCCACGCACGCTCCTGAGGCACCTCGATCCGCTC
>NZ_KV810951.1:7509-12259 GCF_001812965.1 Actinomyces sp. HMSC075C01 | reverse complement strand
GGAGTCGATGGCCACCTCACCGGTGGCGGTGGGGAGCCGGCCGCTGCTCAGGGTGGTGAACTTGGTAAGCGCCGGGACGTCCTGGACGGCGACCTGGGCTCCGACGGCGCTTAGCTGCTTGGGCAGGTCGAGCCACAGCATGTCCCAGTGGGCACCACGGACAGAACTGACACCGTCAAGGGCGGAGACCCGGTTGAGGAGGGAGTCGTCCAGGGCGCCTTCCGTGCTGTTGGCTCTACGACCGTCTTGGACGACGACAGCGGCGTCGCCTACGGACACCCGCGCGCTGGTTTGCGTCTGGGTGCGGAAGGAGTCGGAGATGATGAGGGCGAAGGCGATGAGGGCGGCGCTCATGGCTACGGCCACGAGGGCGGCGGCGGTGCGCCGTAGGTCGAGGAGGGAGGGCATTAGCGGGCCTCCATTCCTGTGGCGTAGGGGCTGCCGAAGCCGAACATCTGGGTGGCGCTGGGAGCCGCGGCATGGCGGGCGCTGTAGATCGCGGCGGGACCAGGGGTGGGGGTGACGGGAGTGGTGCTTGCCCTGGAGGCGCGGTGGGGTTCTGGTGCGGCCGCCGGGGTGATGGCCCGACGCACCGGCACGGAGCCGGCCGGGGTCGTCACGGCGTCGAATCGTGCAGTGGGGTCGGGGTGGGTGGCTGGTGTCGTCATCGGTGGTGCGGGAGGAGCCACCTGAGCGGGGGTGACGGGCGCCTGCTGGGCCTGGCGGGTGGTTGGTGTGGTGTGGGTGCCGGGGGTGTGGTTGACGGTGTCGTCGTTGGTGATGCGTCCGTCGCGTAGGCGGATGATGCGGTTGGTGGTGGCTGCGGCTTGTTCGTCGTGGGTGACCATGACGACGGTCTGCCCCAGGGTCTGGCACATGTGGGCGAGGGTTTGTAGGAGGTTGGCGGCTGAGGCGGTGTCCAGGGCGCCGGTGGGCTCGTCGGCGAAGATGACTTTGGGACGTCCCACGAGGGCGCGGGCCACGGCTACGCGTTGTTGCTGGCCGCCGGAGAGCTCGTTGGGCCGGTGGGACAGGCGGTCGGTCAGGCCCAGGACTGAGATGACGGCGTCGTACCAGTCTCGGGCTGGTTTGCGGTGGGCTAGGCGCTGGGGTAGGAGGATGTTCTCCTCGGCGGTCAGGGTGGGCAGGAGGTTGAAGGACTGGAAGATGAAGCCGAGCTGGTCGCGGCGTACGGCGGTGAGCTGTTTGTCCTTCATGCCCGCCAGGTCCTGTCCGGCGATGAAGACGCTGCCGGAGGTGGGGGTGTCCAGGCCGGCCAGGCAGTGCAGGAGGGTGGACTTGCCCGAGCCGGAGGGGCCCATGATGGCTGCGAACTCTCCTTCGGTGATGGTGAGACTGACCGTGTCCAGGGCCACGACCTGGGCCTCGCCCTCGCCATAGACCTTGGTCAGACCACGGGCCTCAACCACCTTGTTGACGGTGGGACTGATGTGTGGAATCTGGTGCGGCATGGTGCTTCTCTTCCTTCCGGGCGGGGCCGCGGCCGGTGTGCCGCACAGTCCCCGTGATAGATGGGTGGATACCTAGAGGCTAGAAATCGCGGAGAAGAACCGGAATGCGTCGAAGGGACGGACTGCGGTGGCGTCTCCGCCTTTAGGGTGAGATTTGACCGCTGCCGATAATCAGTCCCGTTGGAGGGCGTCTGACGCCGGGTGAGCGGAGCGCCGCAGGCGAACCGGACGACGCGACCGGGGCTCAAGCACCGCCGCCGGCCCCTTCGGACGGGCTCGGCGCCGCAGGACGCAGAACGTCGTCACCGCCCCACGAGGCGCGTCATCAGGCCACTGGGCGATCGCCAGACGGACACGAGGATCAACACTACGGTTCTTATCTGAGCTCACCGCTCAATCTCAGACCACACGTGTCACCCCCAGAACCCACCGAAGTGGCACCGATGTCCTGACACAGAATTGTCACCCATGTCCAGAGACAGAACAGCCTGAAATGCGGAGCGTGCAGTACTGAAAAGAACATTCGATAGCATTCTGGAAGCTAGTCCTGGGCGAGAGCCTGGACGGGCGGAATCCGGCTGGCGTTCTCGGCGGGGCGCAGAGAGGCTAGGACACCGACAGCGGCGGCGGCCAGGAGGATACCGACGAGAGTCAGGATCAGCCAGGGGACCTGGAGGGTCAGGAAGCTGCCGGAGTCGGTTTTGAGCAGGGCCGCTGCACCCGCGATGCCCACCCCGCAGCCCAGCAGGATGCCGATGGTGCCACCCAGGAGCGCGGAGAGGAGGGCCTCGGTGATGAGCAGGCGCCTGATTTCGTTGCGCTGGGCGCCGGTGGCGCGCAGGACCCCGATCTCGCGGATGCGTTCCAGGACGCTGACGTTGATGGTGTTGGCCAGGCCCGACAGGGCGATAAAAAGTGTGAAGACCAGCATGGCACCGATCGCGATGGAAACTTGGCGGACCTGGTCGGTGAAGCCGGTGCGGCTCTCCTGAGAGTCGGCAACGTAGAGGCCGGTACCGGCCACTGCCTGGCGGACGGCGGACACGGGGGCTTGGTCGGAACCGTCGCCGCTGGTGCGCACCCACAAGATGGAGGCGGTCGGAGCGTTGCCGACCAGCTGGTCCGCGACGGCGGACGTGACAGCGGCACCGAGTCCCTCCCCAACCCGGACAGTGAGGTCGACGCTGCCAGCGGAGCCCGTGAGGGTCACGGTTGTTCCGTCGGGGATGTCGTAGGTGCGATCCAAGATGAGAACCTGGTCGTCGAGAGTCTCCAACGCCTCTCGGGAGCGTAGGATCGGAGAGACCTTCTCCTTGTCGACAGCGGCGACGTTCAAGGACTCCTCCTGGCCGTTCTGGCGGCCGCCGGTCATCTTGACCTCGAGCCAGGGGACGGACACAACGCTCTCCACACCGTCAAGGGCCGCGATCTTCGTGACGGTCGAGGATGGGTCCTGGTCCGCGCTCAACTCTCCCACGGTGATGTCGACGGGGGTGTTGTAGCCGGCGTAGGCCTGCAGGGAGGAGGCAACGCTGGACAGGCCGCTGGACATCGCGGCCGCTACCGCCACCGAGACGAGCAGGGACGCGGTGGTTGCCGCCGCGCGGCCGGGGTTGCGGGCCAGGTTGCGGGCGGCCAAGTGGAGGATCGGTCGGCGCACCTGGCCGCAGACCGACCCGACGAGGCGGCATGTCCCGACCACGAGCAGAGGGAGAGCGAGGATGATCCCCAGAACGGCCATCACCGCGCCCGTCCCGATCATCTGCAGGACGCGCCAGGCGACCCCGCCCTGAATGAGGCCCAGTCCGAGCACGGCCACGACCGCGCCCGCGACAGCGGCAGCCACCCGTCGTCTGCTCAGCGACTCCTGGCCGGCGGTCTGGCCGGTCAGCGCCACGAGCGGGGACACCTGGGTGGCCTGGCGCGCCATGAGCGTCGTGAAGGTCGTGGCGATGACGATCCCGGACACGACCACGCACACCGGGGCGATGATCTGGAGAAGATTGATCGTTCTCGAGCCGGCGGCGTCCGCGCTCTCGGCACGCATGGTGATGATATCGGAGGCGGTGTAGGCCTGCGCGCTCGGCTGCTCGGCGGCCAGTGCCTCGGTGACGGAGCCGAGAAGCTCCTTGTCGCTGGTCCCCTCCTGCGCAGTGACATAGAGGACGGCGGGGTCGTTGGGAAGCCCCATCGCAGCCTGCGCCTGGCCAGTAGCGAAGATGTAAGGGGTGCTGTCAGTGTCGTACCGGGTAATATCGGCTCCGGGCTGGACCACGCCCACGACGTTCACGGTCGTGGAGGAGGCATCCTCGGAGGCCTTCACTGTGAGATCACTGCCGACCCCCAAACCCTCCTGCCGCTTCATCAAGGACGGCGAGACGGCGATCTCGTTGTCAGCCCGAGGCAGGCGACCCTCCACCAGGCGGGTGCTGCCCGTGAGCTCCGGCACGTTCAGAACGACGAGACCGCCGCCCTGATTCGCGCCCGAACGGTCGACCTGGACCCCTCCCTCGACATAGGGACGCACGGACGCGACCCCAGCAAGGGCGGAGACCTTCTGCACAGCCTGCTCGGAGATCCTGCCGCCAGCGGTGTCGTCCCGGGGGTCTGCAAGGACCACCACGTCGGCGTCACCGACACTGGCTCGAGCGTTCTCGGTGATCTTGGTCCGAACGGAATCGGAGACGATGAAGGCGAAGGCGATGAGGGCTGCACTCATGGCCACAGCCACGAGCGCGGCAGCAGTACGGCGAAAATTGAGCAAAGCGGGCATCAGCGGGCCTCCATCCGGGTCGCAGAACCAGCGGCAGAAGGGCCGGCAGTGGATGGGGTGCCAGGGGCCGTGGCCGGCTTAGTACGGACACTGGTCGGATGCCGCACGGCTTCGTCACCGATGATGCGTCCGTCGCGCAGGCGGATGATGCGGTTGGTGGTGGCCGCGGCCTGCTCGTCGTGGGTGACCATGACGACGGTCTGGCCCAGGGCCTCGCACATGTGGGCGAGGGTCTGAAGCAGGTTGGCCGCCGAAGCGGTGTCCAGAGCACCGGTGGGCTCGTCGGCGAAGATCACCTCGGGACGCCCCACCAGAGCTCGGGCCACAGCTACGCACCGTGGCCCGTTACCTTGTTGGTGGTCCCTGGTGGTAGGTGCCGGGGGCTGGGCCAGCTGCTGTGGGCACGGGTGTCTTGCCCCTGTCCTTAGATGATCCGGGGGGGTGCCCCTATGTGGTGTGTCAAGCGGCGGCGGGTAGTTTCGTGGCTGGTTGTGGGTCGTAGAGG
>NZ_KV810951.1:4896-7409 GCF_001812965.1 Actinomyces sp. HMSC075C01 | reverse complement strand
GCAGGGTCAGGATGCGGCGGTGGGCCAGGGCGAGAACGGCCTGGTTATGACGCTTTCCCTGGTCTCGTTTGCGCTGGTAGTAGGCCCGGGAGACGGGGTCGGAGCGCAGGGAGGCGAAGGCGGACAGGAACATGGCGCGCTTGAGCCTCTTGTTGCCGCCGTGGGAGACGTGCTCACCACGGATCGATGAGCCGGAGCGGCGTGTGACGGGAGCGAGCCCGGCGTAGGAGGCCAGCTGGGCGCCGGTGTCGAAGGTCTTGCCCAGGGTCTCGGCCAGGAAGACGGCGGCGGCCGGGACCCCTGATCCCGGGCACGTGTGGTCAGGACCTGGCACATGAGGGTGGGCCACCCGCCAGGGTCACCGGCCTGGGCGGCGACATCGGCCCGCTGAGCGCGTGGGGAGATGAGCTGCCTGGCCAGGTGAGGAAGCACCACTGCTGCGGCGTCGGTGCCGGCGACAGTGACACTTTGAAGTTCCAGGGCTGAGACGATCTGGCCTGCCCAGGTGGCGTGCCGCCTGCACCCGTGCTTCTTGAGCCTGGCGTCGATCCTTGCCTTGCCTGCGCGTTTCAGGTCGGCTGGGGTGGGCCAGGCGGCGACGGGCCTCCAAGACGGCGTCGTGCTCCAGCCAGGGCCCCAGCACCCGCTCGAGGGCTGGGTGTCAAGCCCCGGGTTTTGTGGAGGCTGGTTTATCTGGTGGTGGTGGTTGCCGGTTGTGATCGTTCGTGGTGGTGGCGGTCGGGTGCCCAGGCGGCTTCGTGCTCGGCGGGGGTGTGCATGCCGATAGCGGAGTGAGGGCGAATGGTGCCCGCCCAGTGGACCCACTCGGCGGTGGCGAGCACGGGCGGCGTCAGTGTCCTGCCAGGGTTCCTGGCCAAAGGATGAGTTCGGCCTTGTACAAGGAGTTGAGCGCCTCGGCCAGAGCAAAGCCGAACGGAGTCGCCCTTCGGCCCCACTGAGGCGACCGCCTCGCAGTCGGACAGGGCCTGCCCGTAGCGGATGGACCTGTACTGCACGCCGCGGTCGCAAGTGGTGCACCAGGCCCGTCAGGTCGGCCCCCTGACGTTTCCGTTGCCAGACGGCCATCTCCAGGGCGTCCAGGGCCAGGTCGGTGCACACTGGCCGGTAGGTGGTCTGCCAGCCGATGATCCTCCGCGAGAAGACGTCGGTCACGAAAGCCACATAGACCCACCCGGAGAAACTGCGCACGTAGGAGGGGGCACCTCCCGCTTGCGGGGGAATGCCGGCGACCCACAGCCCACCCGGAGCAAACGCCTCGAAGTGGCGCTTGACCAGGTCGGGCCGGGCACTGCTCTCGCGGCGCGCTGCGCGTGGCGCGCGGGGACCTGGCGCGCCTGACGCCGCGTAGGCCCAGGTCACCCATGAGGCGCACGGGCGGTACAACGGGCCACGTGACCAGCACCGTGACGCTCGGCAATCTCGGGCCGGCCCCGCATCACGTGCATCTTGCGGGCCCCCAGAACCGAGTAGCTGGTTCTTGTGGACCTTAGATATCTCCGCCTTGAGGGTCTCGTCGCGCAGGCTCCTGGCGCTAGGAGGCCGGCTACGGCGGGCGTGAGTCAAGTGCTCGGGGCGATCTTGACTCCGGCGCCAGCGAGCACCTTGCAGACCGGCCAGGCCCCAAGCCCCTCCTTCTTGGTCTCGATGCACTGGCAGATCAACGGGACGGGCGCTCACACTGCGCCGCGATAGACAAGCCGACTGTGCTCTTTGGGATCGCGTTGGCTCTTCGCAGCTCTCGGACCTCTTTCTCTAGCTCCTTGATCCGCTGCGCCTGGTCAGTGGTGGTGCCCGGCCTCAGAGAGCCTGTTCAATGGTTTGTGTAAGCCCTTGTGGAAGGACTGACACTGATGACTGCTACTGATGATGACAACAGGGCTCCTGCTGGTGGGCGGGATGTGGTCGACCAGCTGCGCTCGGCTGGGGCTCTGGATGGCTTGTTTGAACAGATCGATTCCGGGCAGGTGAGCATGACCGGGACTGATGGCCTGCTACCGGCCCTGGTCAAGGAGGCCCTGGAGAGGGGCCTGGCCGCTGAGCTGACCGAGCACCTGGGTTACGACAGGGGCGAGCCAACCTCCCAGGCGCGCGGTAACGCCAGGAACGGAACCACGTCCAAGACGGTGGACTCTGAGGTGGGGCCCTTTGAGACCTGTGGTGCCCCGGGACCGGGCCGGGACCTTCACCCCGCGTCTGGTGCGCAAGGGTCAGCGCCGCCTGGACGGCCTCGATGCGTGTGAATCACCAGGCCTGATGCGCCGGTGAAATTGAGAAGTGCGGGATATCCAGCACCACCTGGCCTCCACGCTCAGCGCGGGTGCTCAGCGCGGGGACCATTTCGAGGATCACCGACGCGGTAGCCGATACTGTCCCGCGTGTGGCAGCACGCGTCCGCTGGAGGAGTCCTCTTCCCGGTGGTCTACCACAGGCGCGATTCGGGCCGATGGTCCGCGCCTGTTCACCGGGTCGCCTCCCGCTCGGCTCACATCGCG
>NZ_KV810951.1:3105-4796 GCF_001812965.1 Actinomyces sp. HMSC075C01 | reverse complement strand
GGGTCGCCTCCCGCTCGGCTCACATCGCGGTCGGGGCGGGGCATGGACGGCTGTCAAGCACGTGGCTTAAGTATCTGGGCCCCGGGCCCGGGGAGGGAGCCTCCTTGAAGGGCGGCTCGTGTGCGCTGAGCTGGCCAACAGGGGCGTCAAGGACGTCCTGATCGTAGAGGGGGCACCTCCCGCACGGGAGCGAAGCGCGCGGGGGAATGTGACGGGCTTACCGGCCTTCCCGAGGCGATCGAGGCGACCTGGCCCCAGGCGACGGTCCCCACCTGTGTGGTCCACCCGGTTCCGTGCCCCTGGATACGGTTCGTCTCCTACGGGGAGAGCCGGAAGGTCGCGGCCGCTCTCAAGGCCGATCTGCACCGCCCCGAACCAGGAGGCCGCCTGGCAGGCTCTGACCGGCTTCTCCGAGTCCGACATGGGGGTCAAGTACCCCCAGACGGTGGCGACCTGGGAGCGGGCCTGGGAGCGATTCACTCCCTTCCTGGACTTCCCTCCGATGCTCAGGCGTGTCATCTCTCCCCCACTTCGTGGGAGGTACCCCCTCCACCAACACGATCGAGACTGCGAGCTACCAGCTGCGCAAGGTTTCCAAGAACCGCGGCCACTTCCCCTCCGATGAGGCGGTGATCAAGCGGCCGAAAGCTGGCGATCTGTGACATCGAGGACAAACGAGCCCGAGAACGCGACAAGGAGAAAGGACTGCCAGCATCCAAGCGCAGGGCCAAGGGCAAGCTCGTCGAAGGACAGATCACCACCGACTGGAACAAGGCCCTGGCCCAGCTCACCACCGCCTACCCCGACCGAATCAACCCCTACCTATAGACCCCGCTTACACAGAAAACTGGACAGGCCCGCCTCAGACCACCATCGACCTGGGCCTTCTTGACCCAGGTGCGCAGAGCCTCGGGGTGGACACCCAGCTCGTCGGCGATCCTGCGGATCGCGCCCTTGGCCCGAGCCGGGTCAGCCAGTGCCTCCAACGCCCGTCCTCGTGGCTCGCTCGCGCAGCTCATCGGGGTACTTCTTCTGTCCCATGACAGTGATCCTTCCGTGTCATCACTGCCTCCATCAAACCCAGGGCGATTCAGTGGAGGATCTGGATCCCACGGCCCAGCTGATCATCGACGGCACCCTCCTTAAGTGCTGGTCCTGGAAGGGTCATCCTGAGCTGTACTCCGGCAAGCACAAAACCACGGGTCTGAACGTCCAGGTGGCCTGCACCCTGTCAGGGGCCCTGGCCTGGGTGTCCGACCCCTAGGACGGATGCACGCACGACGCTCAGGCCCTGCGCCGCTGCGGCCTGCTCGACGTCCCCACCACCGACCTACCCGACGGGACACCACCACCACGCTATATCGGTGACAAGGGGTACATCGGACTGGGAATGATCACCCCGAAAAGAAAACCCCCGAACCTGCCGCTCCACCCTGACGACAAGACCTACAACAAGACCGTCAACCAGGTCTCCGCTACAAGATCGAGCGAGCCATCGCCAACATCAAGACCTGGAGAGTCCCGCACACCGGCTACAGAAGACCACTAGACACCTTCCCAGAAACCATCACAGCCGTCCTCGGACTCATATTCACCTACACCCCATGAATAAGCCTCATGGGGTGGTCCTTTTGTCATCTCTCGCACAGGTAGTGCGAGACGTTAGTGTAAGCAGTAATGTCTTCGCCTTG
>NZ_KV810951.1:2678-3005 GCF_001812965.1 Actinomyces sp. HMSC075C01 | reverse complement strand
GAGGAAATTCTCCGAAGGGCGGTATTTATGGGAGCGAGTCCTCCCTAAGGATGACTCTCTATCTGATGTGAGAGGGGTAGGAAGGCAAATGTGGGCTGCCAGACGTTCAGCGTCTGGCAGCCCGTACTCGGGACCCGTCCTGCGTCGCAGCTACGGTGCGGGAAGGGTCTCGAGCTGCATCTGGCTCAGTAGCAGTGGCAGCGGAGGTTGAACAAGGAGCCGCAATAGCCTCCCCTGTAGCCGATGCTTCGGCAGCGCTTGTTGCAGCCGTACTCGGCGCCGGGGCAGCCGATGCCCTCAGCACCTTCGATGGGGGCCTGGGTCTCG
>NZ_KV810951.1:915-2578 GCF_001812965.1 Actinomyces sp. HMSC075C01 | reverse complement strand
TGGTGTCACTCTATGGGGGTGGCTCGCACAGAAATACTCACCGAAGGTAGGAAATATTCCTTCCTGTCATCCGTAAGAGGAGTGACGTAAATGGGGAGTGTTCTTGTGTGGACCTGTGCTATTTTTTGATGGCGTCGTCGAGTGCTGTCGATGCATGAGGTGCGGGGCCGCTTCCAGAAATTTCTGGAAGCGGCCCCGCACGTGATGGGAGTTAGTGGCAGCGGCAGGTGGCGGCAGCGAACCCTCCGCAGAATCCTCCGCGATATCCCGTGCTCAAGCAGTGGTTGTGGCACTGATGCTCGTTGAAGGGGCAGGCGAAGCAATCGCTGGTTTCGAGGGGATTGCGGGTCTCAGCGTTCATGGTGTCGCTGAATCTGCTGTCGCTCAGTGATGTGCAGCGCCGGGAGAACAGTTCCATGTAGTTCTCCTTCTTCATGTGAGTTCTGTGTGTGGGATGAGGAAGCTGTTTTCGGACAGGGGAGTGCTTTCGAATCTTCGGCATGTGATCAGTCCTCTGCGAGCGCCATGACCGGCGGCACTGAGGCGGCTCTCCTGGCGGGCCTCAGCGAGGCGGTCATGCCGACGAGGAGGGTGATGATGCTGATGCTGATCAGAGTGAAGTAGGGAATGCTCACGCTCACTCCATATGATTTGTCGACTACCGAAAGCGCTCCTGCTGCGCCGAGGAGTGTTCCTATGGTGAGTCCAAGTGTCCCGCCGACGAATGCGAGCAGTGTTCCTTCGGTGACGATGAGGTTTCTGATCTCTGAGCGAGGGCTGCCGGTGGCGCGCAGGACCCCGATCTCTCGAATGCGTTCCAGGACCGAGACGTCCGTGGTGTTGGCCAGCCCGGACAAGGCGATGACGAGAGCGGCGCCCAGAACCAAGTAAATGACTAGGGATAATTTATTGAACATGGTTGACATCTGCTCGCTGGCGGCGGCGCTTCCGCTCACCATCATTTCTTGACCGCGGATGGCCGCAGTAAGGGCGTGCTCGGTATTGGGTGTCATGGAGTTGCCGGTGGAGCGAACCCACATGGTGGCGTTGGTGGGGGTGTTGCCGTTGAGGCGCTGGGCCACTGCCGGGTTGACCACGGCTCCCCACCCTTCCTGGACGCGAGCCTTCAGCTCAACACTTCCGGTTGCCCCGGTCAGGGTGACTGTGGAGCCATCCGGAATGTCATAGATGCCGCCCACAATGAGGGTCTTGTCGTCAAGGCCCTCCAGGCCGCTGGTGGACCGTGCGATGGGGGCGATGGCTTTGAGGTCGATGACGTCGACAGTGATGTCCTCCGATTCTCCGTCGATGGTCTGGGTCAGGTCGAGGGAGGGGACGTAGGTGACGTCCTTGATGCCGTTGACTGCTTTGACTTGCTTCGTCAGCTGTGCGGTATCGGTTTGCGGTGTGACGCCTAAGATTTTGGCGTCCACGGGTGAGCTGTGATATAGGATGGTGTCGAAGGAGGCGTTCAAGGAGGACAGGCCGACGAAGAGCGCTGATCCCACCAGGACGCAGACGAAGAGCGTGGCGGCGGTGGCGGCGGACCGCCCGGAGTTGCGGGCCAGGTTGCGTGTGGCCAGCTGCAGTACCGGGAGTCGAGTATCTCCGCTGACTCTGCCGATGAAGCCGATGATGGCGGTGACGAGCAGAGGAAGGCTGA
>NZ_KV810951.1:0-815 GCF_001812965.1 Actinomyces sp. HMSC075C01 | reverse complement strand
TGCGTCCGGCCTGCTTGGTGCTTGCGACCTGTCCGGTGAGTGCCACGAGCGGTGAGATGCGGGTGGCGGAGCGGGCGGGGCGGAGCACGGCGATGAGGGTGACCAGCGTCCCCAAGGCGACGGTGAGCCCGAGGGACACCGGGGAGATGGTCAGCTGATCGGCCTTGAGGTCCGCGAAGGTTCCCGAGGACACCGCGATGGCACCGATACCGGTCCCGAGCGCCGCGCCCAGGACGGAGCCGACCAGACCTGTCATGAGTCCGGTGCGCAGCACGGCGAGCATCACCTGACGGCGACTTGATCCTATGCAGCGCATGAGGCCGATCGTGCGGGTCTGGCGAGCCACCAGCGTGCTGAAGGTGGTGGCGATGACGATGATGGAAACGACCGCACAGACCGGGGCCAGGAGATTGAGGATAGTTGAGATGTTCTCCCCGCCTGCAGTCTCCGACTTAGTGCGCTGGACGATTGTTTCGTCGGCGCTCTGAATGATAGCGGATGGCTGGGTGGTCAAGATGGTGTTGGAAACACTACTCATCAGGGCACTGGTGTCGAACCCTGGTTTGGCGTTGACGTATAATCTGTAGTAGTTGGTGTGCGCTCCCATGGCCTGGAGCTGTTCGGTGGTTCCGAAAATAATTCCAGGTCCGGAAATTTGATTATCCGCTCCCGCGGAAACGATGCCGACGATCGTGGAAGATGAGTGGATGGCGTCATCCTTGTCGTCGTTCTTCATTTTGATGGTGTCGCCGACGCTGAGGCCTTGCTGCTCGGCGAGCATGGAGTCGATGGCCACCTCACCGGTGGCGGTGGGG
>NZ_KV810950.1:0-1950 GCF_001812965.1 Actinomyces sp. HMSC075C01 | reverse complement strand
GCTGCCTCGACGTGGACGAACATCGCCACCAAGCCGAGCTCGTGCGCCAGCGACCTGGATACGGTGTACTCCAGTCGTCTCGCCGGTCAGGAGTCCCTGGCGGTGGCGACCTTCAAGACCCTGCAAGCCGGCTCCGCCTCCCACCTGCGCATGACCAGCGAGCTGGCTGGCGCGATTTCGGGTGGGCTGACGGTGGCCTCGATGATCGTGCGCATGGTGCACGACATGGTCCGCGACGCGATCTCAGACGTCATCGGCAAGCTCGCCTCCAAGGTCGCCATCGGGGTTCTCACCGCGGGCCTGGCCGCCCCCTGGGCAGTGAGCACAGCCGTCACTGAAGTCTCCTCCTGGGTGACCCGCCTGTCCAAGGAGGTAGCCGACACCGTCCTGTCAGCCAGGAACCTCAAAGACCTGCTAACCAAGGCGAACCGCCTGTTCGACGACGTAGGTCAGAAGTTTGCCGGTATGGTGGCTATGGCTCTGGGGTACGGCTCCAAGCACGCCGACAACGCAGCTAAGGGGGCTAAGCACGCCGACGACGCAGCCGACGCCGCCAAGGGGGCTGACGGTGCCGTTCCATCTGGCAAGGGTGGCGGTGGCGGAGGGACCCCACCAGGCAAGGGCGGCGGAGGTGGCGGAGGGACTCCACCAGGCAAAGGCGGTGGCGGAGGGACCCCACCAGGCAAGGGAGGAGGAGACGATCCCGTCAAGAAATCCCAGGAAGCCTTCGACAGAGCGAAAGAAGCAAAGGAACGCCTACCCGACAAACGAAAGTTTGACAGCAAGACCGCTTCATCTGACCGCGTAAAGACTCTCAGCGGATGGAGCGAGGACCGCCCACCCGGCTTCCAAGAACCCAATATTGAGGACGTACTAGCCAAACAAGAAGAGATCGGGCACGATGTGAAAAAAGCAGGAGCGAACGACCATGGCATTGACGGACAATACTACGCATCACACGCAGAGAGACAATTGTCTTTGACTGCCAAAGAGCCGCAAATCGGAGTCTCAAAAGCAATGTGTCCCGACTGCCAAGGGTATTTTGCTAAGTTAGCACAACACGAGGGTCGCGACTGGCACGTGACCGACCCTGACGGAACATGGACATTCCGAGCCGACGGCACCGTGACTGGCCCTACGGCTTCTTAATCAAGAAGGAACTTTAAGAGGAGGAAATCTACAGTGATCAACATGAACGCCGTAAATCAGGAAATTATGACAGCCCACGCCGAGCTGGACTCAAAGGATAACACCAAAGGAATTCTATCTCTGGATACTCGCACTCGCATTTGGAATGCAATGCTGGACCCAGAGAACGCCGAAAAATCATACCGACATCGAATCGAATTGAAAATTCGGTGTGTCCGACACGTCCAACACTACTGGGACCGAGCCTTTCCTGACGACAAGAGAGTCGAAGAAATACTTTCGTTGGCTCAAAGATTAGTAGAGCGTCAAGTAGACACAGAGGAGGCCGAACGTCGTAGCGATCGTTTCCTCATAGATGTGTATGACAGGGTTGAAGATTACAACTCCATAACGCAGCCCGCTGTATTTGTCGCCGACGGCGCTGCCCATGCGGTCAGTTCCGCAACGCATCGAAACCCTGAATATGATGTATCCGACGACACGTTAGACGACGATGAGTTGCTGCCGGACTCACTCGAGACCAGTTATACGTGCGCGAGCGCAGCCGCCGGGGCTTTGAACTGGCAGCCAGTGGAGGAGACTGACGTGGATGCACGTCGAGCGTTCTGGCTGTGGTACCTCAATGAGGCCATCCCAGCAGTCCTGGCTGACTGAGCGCTGAAAGAGGGGTCACGCGATCCGCCCAGCCAGCTGGCACCTCACCGACCAACCCACCAACGGTGGGGGTCGAATCCTTCCGACTCGGCCCCCACCGTCTCACACTCACACGCGGTGGCTGCGGCTGCCTCGACGTGGACGAAC
>NZ_KV810949.1:0-1471 GCF_001812965.1 Actinomyces sp. HMSC075C01 | reverse complement strand
CGCACAGCTGGGACTCCGTCGGCAACGCATCACCAGGATGCAGGCTCTTGGTGAGAATGTAGTTCTTAATCTCGGAAATTGCCGTGGATGACTGAGTCATCGGGGTGGTGGTGAGGCCGGCCATGACACCGCGGGACATCTGCATGGCCCCATTGTCCGACTTTTGGTTCATTTACGCTGGTGAATGTCGAATCGTACTCATTCGTGCGATCTCGAGGGGCTCCGGGCGGCTGCTGCGCTGAGGGTGGGAGTCGACGTCGGCCGGCTGGCGGCGGCGGGCCCCGATACCGCAGATCAGTGACTGATTGTGAGTGGGTTGCCGCTATAGCGCTCATAGTGCAACAGTTACGGCATGCCCCACCCGCATGAGGCGCTTCCCGCCCGTCCTGCCTACGACAGTGCTACCGCAGCTCTGCTTGAACGCATCGAGTCGCTCGGCGTCTTCGGGACCATGACGGTGCAGATAATCCCGAGCTGGCGTGCACCGGCTGATGAGGTCCGGGCGGGTTTCCTGCTCAGACATCCCGACATCGACCTGGAGGACGTTGACGTCCTTCGTCAGGACGGGACGACGCTCCCCGCCGCGGTTGCACGGAGCGCCCAGGGCGCCTGCGCGGGCCGCCCCGGTCCTCTGTTCCTCTCGCTGCACGGGGGAGGGCTGGTGATGGGGTGCCGTTTCAACGGTCTGTCGACCGTTGTCCCGTGGCTGCGGAGGTACGGGGGCGTCATCGTCAGTCCTGAGTACCGTCTGGCCCCGGAGCATCCGGCACCCGCCGGCGTCGAGGACTGCTACACCACGCTGTGCTGGGCGGTCGAGCACGCCGAGGAGCTCGGTGCCGATCCAGGGCGCGTCATCGTCGTCGGGCCGAGCGCCGGGGGAGGGCTGAGCGCCGGTACGCTGCTCATGGCACGAGACAGACAGGGCCCGGCCGTTCTCGGCGGGCTGCTGGACTACCCCATGCTGGATGACCGCACCGGCATGCCGCACTGGCAGGGCTCGGTCTCAGCGCGTCAGTACCCGCACGACGGCACCTGGCCGACGGCGTACAACAACGTCGCCTGGGACGCTGCGCTGGGGGAGCGGCGCGGTACGGATCTGGTCTCCCCCTACGAGGCCCCCGCCCGCGCCACGTGGCTGGGCGGGCTGCCGCCGCTGTTCATCTCGGTGGCCTCCGCCGAGGTCTTCCGGGACGAGGATGTCGCCTTCGCCTCGAGGGTGTGGCGCGATGGCGGTGATGCCGAGCTGCACGTCTACCCCGGGGGCACGCACGCCATGGAGTTCGTCAATGCGCGGTGGCTCGCACGCGGACTCACTGCGGCGCGCGACCTGTGGATGGAGAGGCTGCTTCGTCCGGAGGACCCGCGCCTCAATGTCGTGGCCGTGGCCCAGGCCGGCACCTATCCCGCCCTGACGGAGGAGTTCTCTACGGGTTGTGCGTGAGGACTGCGAGGAGTGGGGTGTAGTGCTGGG
>NZ_KV810948.1:0-850 GCF_001812965.1 Actinomyces sp. HMSC075C01 | reverse complement strand
GGACCCTCGTGCTTCCTCTCGAGTGGAGACGGGTGTGTCGGGAACTTCTTGAGTTGCAGAAAGGGTGTGAAGGACCCTTTGGAAGTTCCAGGGGTTAGATGTGATTAGCCTCGAGAAGCCTCAGCGGAAATGGGCCTCATCTCGCCTGGAGGGCAAAACCTCCTGGATTTTCTCGAGTTGCGGCAGGTGCTCTCGACTTACGACGGGGCCCTCAGGGACCCGCTCTGGTGGCCTCAGGAAAGGCCAGTCCCCATGCGAGTTCCTCGGGGGCCTTTCGGAATTCCTCTCCCGCTGATGCCGGGGCCTAAGACCTTGTGTGAACTCAGGGCCGGAACCTGAGGATTCCTCTCCAGTGCTGACATGGATCTTGGGGTACTTCTGGAGTCTCCCCAGGGGAGTCAGTCCTCGTCTCGAATGCGGGCATGCACTTGCGCTTTCCTCCAGAGCGGTAGCAGCAGTGTCACGCAGTCCGCCCCGTGGATCAAAGCATCTATGGTTTTCCCTCGTGTCTTTCCCACGAGGCTTTCCCACGAGGCTTTCCCACAGGGCTGTCCCACGTGCACACGTGGTGGGAGTCGATCCTCGGCTTGAACGTCAAGGCAGTGCAGGGAAAACAGGTTCCTCTGGAATGGACTGACACATCTGGGGGACTCTTGGAATGGTGGCACGACCCTGGAGTTCCTCTCGCCTTTCCTGTGGAGAGCGCCTCCTCTTGAGATGCGACGGGAACGCCGGGAATTCTTTCCCTACGAAACAGGGAAAGGATCCCTCATCTCGAGCTCGGAGGCGGAAACGGGGCTCCCCTGGATGTGTTCGGGACCCTCGTGCTTCCTCTCGAGTGGAGACGGGT
>NZ_KV810947.1:0-3992 GCF_001812965.1 Actinomyces sp. HMSC075C01 | reverse complement strand
AATCATATTCACCTACACCCCATGAATAAGCCTCCAGGTCTTGCCGTGCCACCGCAGCCACAGCCCCGTCTCCCAACGGCGACACAATTCTCAACGCTTCTCCGTGCTTCTCCCACGAGAGCGGAGCGCCGAGAATCTCGGCGTAGACACCGTTGCGCAGAATGGTCCATGTCATGCCGCTGGCCATGATGATTCGCTCCGTGACCCGGTGCGGCAGCGCCATTGACAGGTGGTCGCCCGCGCCGGTGAGGCTCGTGTAGACGAGATGGGAGACGCCATCGCGCACCGCGATCTCAACGGCTGCGCGGTTGAAGGCGACCTGCCGGTCGTCCTCCTGCGCCCCGGCAGGCACCAGTAGCAGAGTGTCGACGCCGTTGAAATCCAGGCTGTCCGGGATGCTGAAGTCAACATGCCGTTGCCCCGCCGACGGCGTGCGGCTGCCACCCACCGCCGGAATGCCGCGAGCGCGCAGCTCCGCCAGGACGGCTGAGGAGAACCGTCCGCTCGCACCGGTCACCATGATCATGAGTAGGCTCCTTCAGACTCAACCGCGCTCCGGAAACCGGCTCCCGCGGCCACCGAACCTTCTGCGCATGAGCCTGAGGCATCGTGCACGCACCTACAAGGAGGCAGTTTCTTGTCACCGACGCACAGCGATGTGACCACCGGCAATCCCAATCCGGCACCTCTGGAGCGCTGCACCCGGGCACACCGCGAGGATCCTGGCATCCGGGCGGTTCATGACCGACTGGGGGACAAGTGGTCCCTGCTGGTCATCGCGGAGTTGACGCGTGGTCCGCTGCGTTTCCGTCAGCTGCAGCGCGCCGTCGGCGGCGTCTCCCAGCGCATGCTCACCCTGACGGTGCGGCGTCTGGAGCGCGACGGGCTGGTGCACCGCACGGTCTACCCCACGGTTCCCGCCCAGGTCGACTACCAGCTCACCGAGATGGGGACGAGCCTGACGCTTCTGCTGGGGGCCTTGGCCGACTGGTCGCTGGCGCACCGGGAGGACATCGCCCGGGCCCAGACCGATTACGACCGCACTCACCCAGGCAGGCCCGTGCGTTAGATCGTGGCGTGAGCCTCCCACGCGGACGAGCACCCCGACCTCACCCCAGGGAGGAGCCGGGGCGCGCGCCGTCGTCCGTAGGGTGGAGGGCCACCTCCCACGAATCGTTCCAACGACGCTCACACTCACTGAGCGCCGCCTCCTAACCTGATCGCATGAGCGCAAGGCGGTCAAGGCGGCATCTGCCGGCTCCGCACCTGTGATGAACGCCGACTCGTCGGCCCCACCACCCCGCGCCTCAGAAAACCCGACACCCCTGCACCACGAGAGGAAGCCACCCCATGAGCACCCCCTGGTTCCTCCCCGCTCCGCTGGTCGACGTCGCCGCCCTGGCACTGTGGTGGGGGCTCCTCAAGCTCTCGCGACGCCGCGACAACCGCCGGCTGCGCAACGGAATCCTGTTTCTGCTCCTGGCCGGCTCCACGGTCAGAGCACTGCTCCACCTGGCCTCCCTCATCCCCGCTCTCTCGATCCCGGTTGGACTGGGCAGCGTCGCTTTCTTCCTGCTCATCGCCCTCATGCCGTTCCTGCTCATGTTCAACGGCGTCGTCCTCATCCGCCGCGAGGGCCGGCGCCTGAGCAACCTGCTGTGCCTGGCGGCCGGCTTGGGACTCATCGCCACGCCGATGGCCGCCGTCGCCCTCGTGGCCACCGCCAGCCCCTGGACCCTGCTGGTCGCCGCCCTCATGTTCTGCGCCTGCGCCTACCTGGGCGTCTTCCTCCTCATCTTCCTGGGCCAGACGGCGGTGCAGCGGATCTGGGGCGGGCGCCGGGCGGTGCCGCACCCCGACGTCGTCGTGGTCCATGGCGCCGGACTCATCAACGGGAAGGTCGGGCCGCTGCTGGGCTCGCGGATCAAGGGCGGCATCGAGGCCTGGCACGACGAGGAGGCTCTGCGCCCCGGCGTGCCGCTGCTGGTCATGAGCGGCGGACAGGGCGCCGACGAGCCGACCAGCGAGGCGCGCGCCATGGCCGACTACGCGATTGCCCGCGGCGTCCCGCCTGAGCGGATTCTCCTGGAGGACCGCTCGACGACGACCCGCACGAACATCTCCTACACGCGCGACCTCCTGGCCGAGCGCGGCATGACGGACCCGCAAGTGCTGCTGGTGACGAGCTCCTTCCACGCGGTGCGCACCGCGATCCTGGCCTCCGACATGGGGGTGCCGTGGGCGGTCGCGCCGGCGCGCACGGCCTGGTTCTACATCGTCAACGCCTGGCTGCGCGAGTACGTCGCCGTGCTGACCTACCGGCGCCGCCCCGCCCTGGCCTGCGCCGCCGTCGCCGGGGTCTTCGCCGTGCTGTACGCGCTGCTGGTCCTCGGTGCGCAGACGGGGCATATCGGCTGAGTGAGGCGGCCTTTCCCGCCCAAGAATTTCAGAACGAGTGTTCTTGACCGACCGTTCCAGAACGTCTATTCTGGATTCATGGGACGACGACGCACCTTCATCGAGAGCGAGGCCATCGGCTCCGCCACGGCGGTCTTCGCCGAGCGCGGTTTCGCGGGAGCCTCCGTGGACGACCTGGTGCGGGCCACCGGCGTCAACCGCGCCAGCCTCTACGGGGTCTTCGGCTCCAAGGACGGGCTCTTCCAGCGCTGCCTCACCGAGGCACTGGCCGCTTTGAGCGCTGCAGCCGCCCCCGGGGATTCCGCCGACGCCGCAGAGGCGGGACGCGAGGAGCTCGACCTGGTCCTTGTGGCGCTCATGGAGCTCGCCCCCGGGGACGCGGCCGTGCGCGAGGCCCTCGAGGTCGCCCTGGACCGGGCGGAGATCACCGCTGAGGCGCTGGGCCGGCGCCTGCTGGAGCGGGCCGGCGCTGCGACGTCGAGCTCGGCCTCATCAGCCCCGACGGCATCGGCCTCACCGCCGACGTAGTCCACCCCAGTCCCGCGCTCACCTGCCAGACCGCGACCCCACGACCACCCAACCGACCTGCCCACGAGAGGAGCAGACATCATGAGCCGCAACACCGTCACCATCACCGACACCACCTTGAGCGTTGAGCCGCACGGGCTGGACAAGATGTGGTCCTACACCTCCCGACTGGAGTTCCCGCTCGCGCACGTGCGCGGCGCTACGCACGACCCCGGCCTGCGTCACGAGCCCAAGGGCTGGCGCGGGCCCGGACTGCAGGCGGGCAGCAAGCTCTCCGGAACCTTCCACGCCGAGGGCACGGCGCAGTTCTGGAACATCTCCGGTTACGAGAACACGCTGGTCGTCACCCTGGAGGACGAGCGCTTCACGCACCTCTACCTCACAGTCGACGACCCCACCGGCCTGGCCGCACAGATCAACGCCGCCATCCGCCCCGCCCAGGCGTGAGCCCAGGTGCCGAACCGCTGCCTCATCCAGGCAGCGGCTCGGCACCACACGCCCTAACACCCTCGCACGCGAGGGGGCAGACCGCCTCCAGTCGACTGACTCAACCAGATTGCTTCAGCCCCACCTTCTTTGAGGACCTCCAGGTCCGCCAGCAGGCGACCCCGACCAACAGAACCAGCGGCCCGATGACGCCTGTCGCTGAGCCGGCGTTCGTCCACACCGCTATCAAGGGCAGCGGCACGAGGAGAAGCGCCGCCCCGACAGCTGCGGCGAAGGACTTTGAGTGGAGTGCCATCAATGCGCAGGCAATGACGGCAACGGACGCCAGCGACAAGACTCTTCCCGGACCCGACCAGTTAACAGCAACAAATACCGCAGCAAAAACAATGACGATGGCATACGTCAGCGCGGCACTCAAGCTGCTGTTCTCTCGCAATCCATACATCCCCATCAAGCAAACGCGGTGACTACTCTTCAGCGAACAAGCGCCCACCAGCCAGCACTCCCCAGCCATCCTGACCCTTCAGGAATGACCGAGAAACTTCCCACACCTCACTAAATAAGTTGGAGTGCGTGGTGTTTCTCGGACTGGGGGAGTT